>JBBRKD010000058.1:0-7436 GCA_038218255.1 Hyphomicrobiales bacterium
CAGGCGTCAGAGTTCATCGAGGCGCTCCCGCAGGGGTACGACACCCGGCTGGGCGAGCGCGGTGTCCAGCTTTCGGGCGGCCAACGGCAACGGTTGGCCATCGCGCGCGCGATCTTAAAAGGGTCGCCGATCTTGTTACTCGACGAAGCCACCAGTGCGCTTGACGCCGAGAACGAACGGCTCGTTCAGCGTGCGCTCGAAGGCGTGATGAAAACCCGCACGACCATCGTGATCGCCCACCGTTTGGCGACGGTTCAAAAAGCCGACCGGATTTTGGTGCTGGACGGCGGACGCATCGTCGAGGAGGGCCGCCATGCCGACCTCGTGCGGCGCAACGGAACGTATGCACGGCTCGCCGAACTGCAATTCGTCCCGGAAGCAGCCGAATAGCGGCAGGCTGCCGTTTACCGTGACATTCAGCCGTTGATCAGAAAGTATACGTCCTAACTTCCACTGATGACATCCAGGTGCTACCGAACAGACACAGAAGGTTGGCGGCCAAGGGGTTGAGCGTATGGCGCAGACATTGCTAGGCGACCTGAAGGCCGCTATCACACCACAACTGGCAGCATATGCGGCCAAGATGATGGGCGAAAGTCAGGCGACCACGGACAAAGCCATCGGGATTGCGCTTCCGGCCATGCTTTCTGGCATCGGTGGCGCCTCGCGCCTGCCCTCTGGTCTGTCGGTTGTGACAAAATTGATGGCCGATCCCATCAACGACGGTGCGCTGCTCAACCAGCTTCCCGCACTGTATCAGGGCACGATGACCGCCGCACCGGTCTATCGGCTGGGTTCGCAATTGCTGCATGCGATCTTTGGCACCAAGCTCAGCCAGGTCAGCCAAACGATCGCCGTGCTGTCGGGGGCAAAGCCTGCAGCCGCCGCACTACTCTTCAGCACGATCGCACCGCACGTTCTGGCCCATCTGGGCCAACGCCAGCGCGCCGCAAAAGATCTCACGGGTGCGGCTGTAGCCCGCATGTTTGACGCCGAGACCGCTTCAATCGAGGCTGCGCTTCCAGCGACATTCAGCCAGATGTTCGGTGCGCCGGGCGGTGGCGCTGCGGCGGTTGAAGCCGCATCGGCCCTCGGATCAACGCAGGCAACCGTGATGCCAGACGCACGCGTGGTAACTGCTGCGGCGGCGGCTGCACGCGCACCCAAAGCGCTGACCGGGCGCTCGACGGCTGGGCCGTGGCTCATTTTCCCCGTTGGGCTGGCACTCGGTGCCGGCCTCCTGGGCGTTGGCACGTTGATCAGCGGGATCACCCGGGGCAGAGATGACGCGCGGCCGGTGACGGTTGCCCAGGCGCCGGTGCCTGTCGTGGTACCAATACCTGTTGCCCCAAAGATTGCGCCAGTTCCAGCGCCGTCCCCGATCAGCCCGGCCAAGGCAGCCGACGCGAAGCCCGCAGCACCCGCGCCAACGGCCAAAACTGAGCCAACTGTCAAGGCAGCGGCGCCACCAGCGGCGGCAGCGCCAGCTAAAGTTGCGAAAGTGGACCCGGTGAAGCCTGCGGCCGTGCCGCAAGCGCCCGTCGCTCCAGCCGTCCTGCCGACCGCCGTGCTGCCGAAAGGCACCACGACGTACTTTGGTGCTTCGCCCTCACCGGTAGAACAAGCCGCCCGCTCCAATCCCGATTACATCCCAGCCGCTATTGCGCCCGCTCAGGCAGTCCCGGCGAAGAGCGCGGACTCTGCTTCACTCACGCTCGCGCCCTTACCCCCGCTAGCGCCAGCACCGCCTCAACCCGTTGCACCGGGCGTGACGACTTATTTTGGCACCGGTAAGTCCGCGACGGAGACCGCCGCGATTGCTAATCCCGACTACACGCCGGCTGCTGCTGCGCCCGCACCGGAGGCCGTCGCCACCGCGTTGCCAACGCCTCCGCCTACGCCTGCGCCCGTACCGGCAAAACCCGCGCCTGATGCTCCGGCGGCCGCCCGTGCCGCGGCTGGTGGCGTGACGACGTATTTTGGTCCCGGGACAGCACGAGCCGAGCAGCAAGCGCGGTTCAATCCCGGCTACACGCCAGCCATCAAGGCACCTGCCGCTTCCGCACCTGTGTCACCCGCCCCCGCGACGCAACGAGCCACCACAACGGCGGGCCGCGAGGCCTGTCAGACCGACCTGACAGCCGCGCTCAAGACCGACACGATCCTGTTTGAAACCGCCATGGCTGATCTGACCGGCACAAGTGTCAAGGTTCTCGACCGGGTGGCTGCGGCCTTCAAGACCTGCCGCGACGTCAAGCTCAAGGTCGAGGGTCATACCGACGGCAACGGCGCAGCTACGATGAACCAGGCTTTGTCGGAAAATCGCGCCCAAACGGTCGCCGACTATTTGATGGCCAATGGTATCGATGCGGCAAAGATTTCGAGCGCAGGCTTTGGTCTGACGCGCCCGGTCGTGCCCAACACGAGCGCCGCCAACCGCGCCAAAAACCGCCGCATCGATCTCGTCGTCGAGTAATACCGGCGAGCGATCAAACGCTGCGACGTACTTCGAGCAACCTCGCCGCACCTCGCCACCGGTGGATTGACGCGCGCCCGTTAGAGATCGAGTTCTAACGCTTCGCGCGAGCGTGAAAAGAAATCCCGCCGGGTGAGGATGATTACAACCCAGGCGGACGCAAACATGAAGACATATGGGTTGAAAAACCACGTCATCACAGCTGCCGCGTAGTAGAAGGCGCGCAAGCCGCTGTTGGCGTGTTCGGCGGCAAGGCCGCTCAGCATCGCAGCCTTGCGCGCATGCGGCAGCATATCTCCCGCTGCAATGTCCTCGCGGTTGGGAAAAGCCCCGATCATGATCGCGGTGTAGTGCGTGAGCCGAAACGCCCAGGCGAACTTGAAAAACGCGAACAGGAAAATTGCGATCAGCACCAGGATCTTGATTTCCCAAAGCAGTGGCGGCGATTTCGCAACGTAGGGAAGCCGCGACAGAAACAGATCGGCCTTGTCGCCAGAGCCGATGATGGCAGCAAGGCCGCCGATGGCAATCGCGCTCGTCGAAGCAAAAAAGGCATTACCCTGGCTGAGCGTGCCAAGAAGAATGGCGTCGACGGCGCGGTTTTCTCGCCCGATGACCGCCAACATCCAGGCGTCCCTGTGCTTTTGCACCGCGCCCGAAATCGACCGGGCGTAAAACCGCGGCGACCTCACGGCGAACTGATAGCCGACAACAACGATAAGAAACCACATGAAGGCTGCGATATCGATCCCGGCGATGCTGCTCATGAGGGCCCACAACACTGATGGCGAACATATCTTCGCCCAGTCGGGACCATCACACTATTTGTTGGTGAGCTTCAACTCGATGCGGCGATTGCGGCGCAGGATATCCTCGCTCACTCCGTCTTCAAGCGGGGCGAACTCGCCATATCCAGCCGCGACCAGCCGCCGGGCCGGCACGCCTTTGCTCGCGAGATATTTGACGACCGAGACCGCACGTGCCGTCGATAGCTCCCAGTTCGAGGGAAACAGCGTATTCCCAATCGGTCGGCTGTCGGTGTGGCCGTCGACCTGCAACACCCAATCGACCTCTTTGGGGATTGTCTTTTCAAGCACGACGATGGCAGCCGCCAACTGGTCGATGGCACCCAAGCCCTCCAAACTCATGGCGGCCTGACCAGAGGGGAACAAAACCTCCGACTGGAACACGAAACGGTCGCCGACCACGCGAATATCCTTGCGGTCGGCGAGCGCTGTGCGCAGCCGCCCGAAGAAGTCCGACCGGTAACGCCTAAGCTCCTGCACCTGCACCGCAAGCGCCGCGTTGAGCCGCTGACCGAGATCTTTGATGGCTGTCTGGCTGTCCTTGTCTTTTGATTCAGACGCCTGTAGGGCCTCGTTGAGTGCTGCGATCTGGCGCCGTAAGGCGAGCAACTGCTGGTTCAACAGATCGACCTTGGTCATAGCCTCGGTCGAGAGATCCTTCTCCTTGGCAAGATCCCCCGAGAGCGTTGCGATCTGCGACTGCGCGCCCTTGATCTTCTCGTCGATGCCAAACCCGCCCGCGGCAAGCTTCTCGTTTTCTGACCTCAACGTCGACAGCGTCGCTTGCAGCACGGCGAGATCGTCTTCGGATTTTTTTCCTTTATCTTTCTCCAGGCTGAGAAGGTTCGTCAGTTCGCCGATCTGGCGCGTGAGACGGCGCAAGACGGTGTCCTTGCCACTGCTTTCCTGTGCGACGAAAAACTGCGCGATCATGAAAATCGACATGAGCATGGTGACGACGAGCAGCAGCGTCGACAGAACGTCGACGTAGGCTGGCCAGAATTCGCCGTGTTCCGTGCCACCGCGCCGCGAACGTCCCCGTGCCATCGCCGGTTATCCTTTGCGCGGGGTTAAGGCTGCGGCAACGTCTCGCAAAATGCCCGTCGCGTCGGCTTGTTGCCCGGCCTGCTCGTCAAGCCACTCGCGCACGACCTTCTGTTCGGCCCGCATCTGGGTGACGAGCGTGTTCACCCCGTTGGCGAGTTCCTTGACGTTCCCGTCGGCGTGCGGGGACGACGGCAACCCCGACTTTTCCAGTCGCGCGGCGAGACCAGCCACCGTCCGGTTGAGTTCATCAAGCGACATCAAGAGGCGCCGCGTGGCCTCATCCGCGCCGGTCAATCCGGCAGCACTTGAACCCGGCGTCAGCTCGGTGATCCCCGAGAGCCACTCTTCGAGTTCGTTGTAGAAGCGATTATGGGCCTGGCTTGCCTGCAATTCCAAGAAGCCCAAGACGAGCGACCCCGCGAGCCCGAGCAGCGAGGAGGAGAATGCCGTACCCATGCCGCGCAACGGGGCGGCAAGCCCATTTTTCAGGTCGTCAAACACCGCGACGCTGTCGGTTGATTTGGTGTCGAGCGTGGCGATGGCTTTCGATACCGACGTGATCGTGTCGAGCAAACCCCAGAACGTGCCAAGCAGTCCGAGAAACACCAAAAGCCCGACGAGATAGCGTCCGGTATCGCGCGCTTCGTCTAGCCGCGACCCGATGCTGTCCATGATCGTTCGCATGGCGGTGGTCGAGAGCGACAGTGCGCCCGTGCGGTCGCGCAGCATCGTCGCCATCGGGGCCAGTAACTTGGGCTCGACGCCTGAGACGAGCCCCGGATCAGAGATGCGGAACCCATTCACCCAGCGGATTTCCCGGTACAGCCGGAAGACCTGCCGGAAGGCGTAGACGATCCCTAAAAACAGCACGCCGATGATCAGGCCGTTGAGCCCGGGGTTCGTCAAAAGCGATGTTTTGAGCTGGTCAAACAGAACGGCTGCGAGGAACGAGACCAGGATGAGGAAGATCGACATGCGCAGGAGAAAAACGCCCGGCGTATTAAGTGCGACATGCCGGTATTCGGGCGAGGTGTCGCCGGATTTTTTGCGTGCCATGCTCGTTCCTTGCCGTGGTGGCGACCGTGGGGTCTGATAATGCTGTGTGCGATCTTAAGGCCCCGGCGCTGCCCCGATCGCGCACCGCAGACTAATCTACACGCACGCGATGTCATCTCCATAGGCGGCCCCATCGTGGGCTTTTTGCGGCAGCAACCCCTTGTCGGTCCTGAATGCATCGCCTCCCAACGACCCTATCCTGCGGCCCGTCCCACGATCGGCGCCTTCGGGTGGACAAGGAGCGGCATCAGGAGGCGGTGGATGTCCTTGTTGCCGACGATGATATTACCCGTATCCATCATCTGGTCGGTGCCGTCGAGGTCGGAGACCGTGCCACCAGACTCGCGGATCATTACGATGCCGGCTGCCATGTCCCACGGCTGGATGTTGCGTTCGAAGTAGGCATCGAACCGGCCCGCCGCCGTCCACGCTAGGTCGAGGGCTGCCGAGCCCGTGCGGCGCACGCCCGCCACATTGAGCATGACGGATTCAATCTCTTTGAGAAACGTCTTATGCCCCGTGCGGCCGCGATGGGGAATGCCGGTTGCAACGACGCAGTCGTCGAGTGACTTGCGGGCGGCGACCCGCAAGCGGCGGCGGTCGTTGAGAAACGCGCCCTTGCCTTTTTCGGCGGTGAATAGCTCATCCGAAATGGGATTGTAGATCACGCCAGCGACCAGCACGCCGTCGCGTTCCAGCCCGATGGACGTGCAGAACAGCGGGATGGAATGCAGGAAGTTGGTCGTGCCGTCGAGCGGATCGACGACCCAGCGATGGGTCTTGTCAGCGCCTGAAACCTCGCCGCGCTCTTCCATCAGGAAGCCATACTCGGGCCGGGCTTTTTTCAGCTCCGCGTAGATGATCTCTTCCGCCTTGTGATCTGCCTGCGTCACGAAGTTGGCCGGCCCTTTGATCGACACCTGCAGGTTTTCAACCTCGCCGAAGTCTCGCGTCAGGCTCCGCCCCGCCTTGCGGGCAGCCGAAATCATCACATTCATCAAGGCAGATGCGGGCATCGGTGCGGTCCAGATCAAAGAGCAGGCAGGATGCGTGGTCTACCTGCTCAGGCCCGATCGAACAATGCGGCCATTCGCAAACGACGCTGGCCTAGAGGTCACGCCCAGAATGGTGGATCGATTGGCGAGAGGCCAGGGCCCATGCGGAGCGGTGAACAGGCCGTGGCGAGCCCGGTCTTGTCATAAATGTCGACCGCAAAACCTGCGACTGCGCCCGGGCCATCGGATGGTTCAAACCGCCCGCGCGGGATTTTGGTCAGGAAGCGGTGGATCGGCTCGTCGATCCCCATGCCGAGCACCGAGTTGTAGTCCCCGCACATGCCCGCATCTGACAGGTACGCTGTGCCGTGCGGCAGGATACGATTGTCCGCGGTCGGTGTATGCGTGTGTGTGCCGACAACGGCGCTAATCCGCCCGTCAAAGAAGTGCGCGAGCGCCTGCTTTTCGCTCGTCGCCTCTGCGTGCATATCGACGAAAATGACATCCGCACCGTCTTTCAGTCGGCAAGCCGTCACCTCGTGATCGACTGCGCGGAATGGGCAATCGATTTCGCTCATGAACACACGACCCATGGCATTCATCACGAGCACATCGGCCCCGTTCTTGGCTTTGAACAGGCCAGCACCCTTGCCCGGCGTTCCTTTGGGATAGTTCAGCGGCCGCAGGAGCTGCGGACAGCGTTCGATGTAGACGAGCGTGTCCTTCTGATCGAACGCGTGGTTGCCAAGCGTTACGACGTCGGCTCCAGCATCTATCAGGTCATTGAAGATCGCTTCGGTGATGCCAAAGCCGCCCGCCGCATTCTCACCGTTGACGATCAGAAAATCCAGCGCGAACCGGGCGCGTAGCTTTGGGATCGCATCCAGGACGGCAGCGCGCCCCGCGCGGCCAACGACGTCCCCTAAAAACAGCAGTCGCATGAACGCTTATCCAGGCCCAGAACACTTGATCGGTCCAGACGGCGTCAGCACCCAATCAAGCGGCTGGTCGTAGTCGAGATGGGGAATGGCGTCCAGGGCTTGCTCGTCGTAGGCG
>JBBRKD010000059.1:0-7416 GCA_038218255.1 Hyphomicrobiales bacterium
CAGCTTTGAAGCCTGGCTTCCTGGATTCAAAAAGGATGCGCTCGCAGCTGGCGTGAAGCCCGCGACGGTGGCTGCCAACATGGACGGCATGACAGCCGACATGAGCATCATCGGCAGTGACCGCAAGCAAGGCTTCTTCGCCCAGACCTTCCTCGATTTCTCGGCCAAGCTCGCAACAGCCAACCGCGTGCAGAGCGGCATCGCCAAGGCCAAGCAACAAAAACCGCTCTTTGATCGCGTGGAAAAAGAGTACGGGGTTCCAGGCGCCGTGATCGCCGCGTTCTGGGCGCTTGAAAGCGACTTCGGCACTGGGATGGGCAAGAAGCCGGTGCTGCGCTCGCTGGCCACGCTCGCCTACGATTGCCGCCGCGGCGAGTTGTTCCGCCAGGAGTTGATCTATGCGCTCAAGATCATCGACCGAGGCGATCTGCGCGCCGACGAGATGATCGGCTCGTGGGCCGGTGAACTCGGCCAGACGCAATTCCTGCCTGCCCATTATTACAATTTCGCCGTCGACTATGATGGCGATGGCAAGCGCGACTTAATGCGATCGAATGCCGATATCATCGCCTCCAGCGCCAACTTCATTCGCTCGCTCGGGTGGAAAGCGGGAGAGCCGTGGCTGCAGGAAGTCCGCGTTCCAGCCCAGATGGCCTGGGAACAGAACGGCCTCGAGGTGAAGTTACCGCGCTCGGAATGGGCCAAGATGGGCATCACGTCGGCAGACGGGAAAAAACTCCCGGCCGACCAGATGCCAGCCTCGCTGCTGCTGCTGATGGGCCGCAATGGGCCAGCGTTTCTCGCCTATCCGAATTTCGATGTCTTCATCAAATGGAACCAGTCGCTGAACTACGCGACGACGGCGGCCTACCTCAGCACGCGAATTGCCGGCGCACCGGCCATGAGCCGGGGCAGTGGTGCGGTGTCGTCGCTTGACGGCGCGGGCATTGCGGAAGTCCAGACGTTGCTGGCCAAGCGCGGCTATAAGGTTGGCGAGCCTGATGGGAAGCTCGGCGCTGGCACCCGACTTGCGGTCAAGCAACAGCAATTGAAAATGGGCATGCCAGCCGACAGCTATCCAACGCCTGAGTTTCTGTCAGCGCTGCGCGGAGCGCGATGATTGAAATCCATCTTGGGTTCCCGTGTGCTGGTTTGCCGACCGAAGGCCCACTTCCGCCCTGCCCTGTCGTGGTGTAGCCTTTGACGATGGATCACATCGCACGACCGGTGCCGACCGTTCGCCAGCCTCGGGCGCGCCAACTGGCCATGAGCTTGCCCAACATCTTGACCTACGGTCGGATCGTGGCCGTTCCAGCTGTAGTCGCGGTCATGTATTTCATGATGGGAGACACGGCGCGCTGGATCGCATTTGCGTTGTTTGCAGCCGCAGGGATCACCGATTGGCTGGATGGGTATCTCGCCCGTGTCTGGGAGCAACAATCGACGCTCGGCCGGATGCTCGACCCGATTGCCGACAAGCTGCTCGTGGGCGCTGTCTTAATGATGCTGGTGTTTGACCGGACGATCACGGGGGCTGCCATCTTCGCCGCAGTCACCATCCTGGTGCGCGAAATCCTGGTGTCGGGCTTGCGCGAATTCCTTGCCGAATTAAACGTCAAGATCCGCGTCAGCTGGCTCGCCAAGTGGAAGACGGCGGTGCAGATGATCGCGCTTGGCGTGTTGCTGGCGGGACCGGCGGCCGAACAGATTATCCCCGGCATCACGGCGTTGGGCATCGGCTTGTTGTGGGTCGCAGCGCTGCTGACGCTGTGGACAGGCTATGACTATCTCAAGGCTGGCATTGCCCGCGCCATAGAGGACTGAGCCATGTCGGAGGTCCGCACGATCACCGTGCTGTATTTTGCCTGGGTGCGTGAGCGCATCGGACGGGGCCGCGAAGTCATCGCCCTGCCGATGAGCGTGACAACCGTGGCCGAACTTGTGGCGTGGCTCAGAGCGCGCGGACCCGAATACGAGGCTGCATTCGCCAAGCCTGATATCGTCCGCGCGGCGCTCGACCAGTCGCACGTGAAACCGTCAACGCCGCTCGGCAGTGCGCGAGAGATCGCGTTCTTTCCGCCGGTGACGGGGGGCTGAGCTGATGACGGTTGCGGTCCAGGACGCCCCGTTCGCGCTTGATGCGGAGGTTGCAGCTCTCACGGTCGGCCGCACCGACATCGGCGCGATCGTCACGTTCACCGGCACGGTGCGCGGCGAAGCTGGCGGACGGCAACTCGCGTCCATGACGCTGGAACATTATCCCGGCATGACGCAAGCGGAGCTTGCCCGCGTGGAGGCGCTGGCGCACGCCCGCTGGCCATTGCAAGCGACCCGCATCGTCCACCGGGTCGGCACACTCAAGCCCGGCGAGGGGATCGTGCTGGTGATTGCTGCGTCCGCGCACCGGCAGGCCGCGTTCGATGCGGCGAGTTTCCTGATGGACTACCTCAAGACCAGCGCGCCGTTCTGGAAGAAGGAAGTCGGCGTTGATGGCTCGGGCGGGTGGGTTGACGCGCGCGAGACCGATGATCAGGCGCTGGCGAAGTGGGGCGGCTGACCATCGCGCGGCTTAAGCGGCGCCTCAGCCCTTATACTGCCAGTACTGGTAGGCGCCCTGCTGCAGCAACTTGAAATTGGGATTGCGCACTTCAGGGGGGCGCACACCGGTTTTCATCACCCGGGCAATGTCGTCGAGGAGCTGAGCGCTGTCGGCGTAGGTATCGTGACCCCACGTAAAGATGGATGTCGAGAGCGCCGAGATGTCGATCGTGTCGAGGCCGATTGCAAGTGCTGGCCCTGGAGGCATGCGAACTTCGCCCGCGCGTGGCGTGAGATCGCCGCGCATCTTGCGTGAGGCCACCAGGGCATAATCGGAACTCGACGCGTAAAGCGTCATGCCTTTGGCCGCGCGGGCAACGCTTGCTGCAACGCTCTCGAACACGTCCTTGTCGACGTCGGGTGCGGCCAGAATGATCTGATTGACGAGCGCCTTTCCACCGGGGGGGACCACGTTCTTCAAGGCGTTGATCAGCACGCGATTGCCCATGCTGTGTGCGATGATGTGGACGTTCTTCACGCCTGTTTTCTCGGTCACGAGTTTGACGAATTCGCGCAGCTGGTCGGCGGCAAGCTCGGTCGTGTCGCCATCCCGGTTGTAGGATACGAAGTCGGCCTTACCCGCCGATGGCCACGAGAACACGAACGCAGTGCCAAATGGCTTGCCGTCGTCGGACAGATCGTACGACATCTGGGCGGCGCGGTAGACGGCGTTGTCGAACGTCACGGCATAGCCATGCACGTAGATGAAGGCATGGTCCTTGAAATCGCCGGCCTGGGCCATGTGGGCTTTGGCTGCCGCAACGAAGGCGTCTTCGGACGCATAGATCGTCACGCCATCCTTAGGAATTGTGAAATGCTCCGCCGGATTGCCTTCGGGCGGGACACCTTTCATGCGCTCCCACCACGAAGGCCGGGGAATTTCGCCCTTCAAGCGCTTGACGCGTGGCACGGTCACGAAGGCGCGTCCAAGCGTGGAAGAGGAGCTGCGCTCGCCACCAAACGTGACGCGGTTGGCACCCGTAGTCTGCTTGCGGGTGGTGCCGAAATACACGTCGACGATCGTGCACACCTTCTGTTGGGTGCAGGCATCGACTGCCGATCCGCTCGATGCGCTTGCCGACCGAGCTGACGACCCATCCGGCGACCCATCCGCCGTCGCGCCGACGGGCGCGGCAGGTGGCGGTGGGGCAGCGCCAATCGGCGCGCTTGGGGGCGCTGGCGGCCTGCCACCCGTGACGCCGCGAGACGAGGGCGGGGCTGATCGGGCGGTTGGGGCTGGCGCTGTCGCTTGTGGTTCGTGTGCGGACTTGGCCTCACGCTCACCGTTGCGGGCGCCAGACCCGTTCGGCTGGGTTCGCTTGGCCGCGGCCTCGACGTTGGTTTGATAGGCAAAGACTTCGATCTTCACGACGCCGCCCGTGTTGGGGTCGGCCTTCCACGTCAGATCGACGCCATCGACGAAGCTCGCCGAAGCGCTTGTGTAGATCGCTCCCGATGGCGTCGCGGCCAACAGCGCCAGAACCATCTCTGCGCGCGGTTCATCGACAACGCGCGTGGCAGAGGTCAGCCCCGTCACAGGCCGGTCGGACTTGAGCCTGAGGCTCCGGACGCTGCCGGGACTGCTGCGGAGGTCGATCGATGTGCGGCCAGCCGTCCGCGTATCAATCTCAACGGCGGCAATCTTGATCCACGCGCTTGGCGTGGTGGCGAAGGCAAGTGAGGGTATGAGCGACGCCAACACGGCGCCGAGCAGGATCAACACGCGCACCATCGCACAGCCTCCAAAGACGTTTCATCACGACAATGAAGGTATCATACCAACTGCAACGGAAATTGGACACGATTCTGCCCAAACACCAGATCAGCCATCAGACCATGCCGATTACGCTGGAGCGCGCTAAGGCGCGCCAGCAACCCGTCTCGGGGTTCAGCGCCAGCTGGGCGCAACGTCAGGGACTTGGACTAGCGGTCGATTTCGCCGAACACGATATCAAGGGAGCCGATGATGGCGCTCACGTCGGCCAGCATGTGGCCCCGGTTCATGTGGTCCATCGCGGCGAGATGGGGGAAGCCAGGCGCCCGGATCTTGCAGCGGTATGGCTTGCTCGACCCGTCCGACACGAGATACACGCCGAACTCGCCCTTGGGCGCTTCCACACACGCGTAGACTTCGCCGGCGGGGACCCGCACGCCTTCGGTATAGAGCTTGAAGTGATGGATCAGCGCTTCCATCGAACGCTTCATCTCGGCCCGCTTGGGCGGAACGACCTTGCGATCGGGCGCAACATGTGGCCCCTGGCCATCGGGCGCGCGAAGCTTTGCGCAGCATTGGTTCATGATCTTCACGCTCTCGCGCATTTCCTGCATGCGGATCAGATAGCGGTCATAGCAGTCGCCGTTCTTGCCAATCGGCACGTCGAAATCCATTTCCCCATAGCATTCATAGGGCTGCGACTTGCGCAAATCCCACGCCGCACCGGAACCGCGCACCATGACGCCCGAGAACCCGAGCGCAAAACATTCCTCCAGCGACACAACCCCGATATCGACGTTGCGCTGCTTGAAAATGCGGTTGCCCGTCAGTAGCGTTTCGATGTCGTCGAGCACCTTGGGATGGTAGTTGCAGAAGGCCTCGATGTCGTCGATGAGCTTGTCCGGCAGATCCTGATGGACACCGCCGAACCGGAAATACTTTGCGTGCATGCGTGAGCCCGAAGCGCGCTCGTAGAACACCATCAGCTTCTCGCGCTCTTCAAAGCCCCACAGCGGCGGGGTGAGCGCGCCGACATCCATCGCCTGCGTAGTCACATTGAGCAGATGCGACAACAGCCGACCGATCTCGCAATAGAGCACGCGGATCAACTGCGCCCGGCGTGGCACCTCAAGCGCGAGCAGCTTCTCGGCCGCGAGGCAGAACGCGTGCTCCTGGTTCATCGGCGCCACATAATCGAGCCGGTCGAAATAGCCGATCGCCTGGAGATAGGTCTTGTGTTCGATGAGCTTCTCGGTGCCCCGGTGCAAGAGCCCAATGTGGGGATCGACGCGCTCCACGACCTCGCCGTCGAGTTCGAGCACCAGTCGCAGCACACCGTGGGCTGCTGGATGTTGGGGGCCGAAATTAATGTTGAATTGGCGGATATCGGTCTCAGCCATCGGGTGCTTTCGAGTAGAGTGAACCAAACGGGGTCGGAAGATCAAAGTGGCAGCTCACAGGACCGCCCGCAGCGCAGTAATACACGACCTCAGACAGTGGAGACAATCTCGTGTTCCAGCTTGCGACATTTGCTTCAACTTGCGGCAAGGTTGGAAGCAAACGTCGCACATCACAGGGAACAACAGCCCGAAGAACGCGCCGATGGGGAGCCGGACTGGACCGCGCCGATGGACCGCCACAGCGACGCCACTCCGCTCATCCAAGATTTCTGTGGTCTGACAAAAGTCTGACGGTGTTGGGGCGGTGCGACTCGGATTTGCTACTTCGCAAACCCTTGACCTGTGAGGTCCGACATGACGCTCGCCTCGCGCATTCTGTATGCGGCCTTCGGCAAAGGCACCCACCACAAACTCGCGCTTGACGCTGTCAGCGCCTTGTCCATCCCGCATGCGGAAGACTGGCACAACCTGTTTTTGGCGCATGCCGGCCGTTTTGTCGAAGGTGCCAAGGCACCCGATGACACCTTCAAGGACTTTACCAACCACGTTCTCCATCCGCGTGATGGCTTCTGGGGTGGCGCACCTGCGGCGGCCACGGAGTGGTATGGTCGAACTGTTACGGCGCTGACGAGCCAGGATTGGGAAACAGCCGTCTATAGTGCGGGCGTGTTGACCCACTATGTTGCCGACCCGATCATGCCATTCCATACCGCACAATCGGAAGCCGAAAACAACATCCACCGCGCCACCGAGTGGAGCATCAACCGCGCCTATGACAGCCTCCGCCAAGAGGGCCTGTCGCGCAACGCTCAGCCAGCCATTGCCATGCCAGATGGCAGTTCGTGGCTGACTGACCTTGTTCGGGCTTGCGCCGTGCGCTCCAACGCCGACTACGAACGGTTAATCGCGCACTATTGTATCACGCGCGGTGTCGTTGATCCGCCAGCGGGCCTCGATCCGGTCGGCCGAAGGATCGCGGGCGACCTGCTGGTGATAGCGTCTGCCACGATTGCGCGTGTACTCGATCGCGCCCTTGCAGACGCAGCCGTGTCCCCGCCGCAGGTGAGCCTCGCACTGCCGACCATTCTGGCCGTGCTGTCTATCCCCAAAGCCATGGTGTTGAAGCGGCTGGCCGACGCGCAAGACTGCAGAATCGTGGAAGCGATGTATGACGAACTGATGGCGAATGGTGTGGTCGCAAAAAATCTGCCCGCCGATGACCGCATGGTCAAGGAGCGCCATGCAGCCGAGGTGCTGCAACGCACGGCGACGGTGGCCGTCCCGTGGGTCGCGGCCAAGGCACGAACTCTACCCGCGCCGTCTGTCCTCTCCCAGCTCGTTGTGAAGGCGCCAGCCCCGTTAAGCCCGCCGACCGCGCCGGCCGTCCGGCCAGAGTTCGTTGTGCCCGAGCCAGTGGTCTCAGAGCCTGCGTCTCAAGTGCCTGTGTCTCACGTGCCTGTGATGACCTCGCCTGCGATGAAAACCTCAAGCGCATTTGGCGAGCGAACCAAGGCCGCGCCGGGCGGGCCAGCGCCCGCAGCATCCGTGCCGTCCAAGCTCTCCCTCACAGATAACGTGGAGGCGGCACCCTCGATCGGCCCTAAGACCGCCGAACGTCTCGCCGCCGTCGGCATCACGACCGTTTCTGACTTCCTTGCCTGCGATCCAGATGAGACTGCGCGCGTGCTTCAACGGACCGGGATC
>JBBRKD010000060.1:0-7406 GCA_038218255.1 Hyphomicrobiales bacterium
GAGCCCAGATTGAACTTGAATCCGGCCAAGACACCGACCTCGTCTTCAAGCCGCGCGATCGATTGCGCAAACTGCGACGACAGCCGTGCCAGGATCGCCCGATCGACCTTGATGCCCGCCTGCTCCATTGCCACGATCACCGGAACCAGCGGCCGCTCCAGCGTCTCGTAGACGATGGTCTGGCGTTCCGGCACGAGACGCGGCTTCAAAACCTCCCACAGCCTGAGCGTCACATCGGCATCTTCGGCGGCATATTCGGTTGCCTTGGGGATCGGCACACCAGCAAACGTGCGCTCGGCCTTCTTGGCCCCTGGCGCCAGCTCAATCACCTTGGAAAACGGAATGCAGACGTGGTCCAGATGGCGCAACGCGCACGCGTCCATCCCGTGTTCGCCGCGCCCGCCGTCAAGCGCATACGACAGCAGCATGGTGTCATCGAGGGGAGCAATCGCGACGCCGTGGCGCGCCATAACCAGCATGTCAAACTTGATGTTGTGGCCGATTTTGAGGATCGATTCGTCTTCCAGCAGCGGCTTGAGGGCTGCAATCGTTGCTTGCAGTGGGGCCTGCGCCTCGCCTTGGCTTGCGCCGAAATCAAACCCGCCACCACCCGCCACATGTGCGATCGGCACGTAGCACGCCTTGCCAGCGTCCGTCGCGATCGACAGCCCCACGAGATCGGCGTTCATCGCATCGAGCCCCGTCGTCTCGACGTCGAACGCAACCCGGCCCGCCTCACGCGCAGCCACGATCCAGGCCTCCAGCCGCGCGACCGTCGTCACCGTCTCATACGACGCTGTGTTGAACGGCACAGCCTTGATGCGCTGCTGATGGTACGCGAGCCCCGCCGCCGGTGTGCCGACGCCTGCCGTCGCTACACCCTCCGTTTCACGCGCACCCCGCGCCACGCTAGTGCCGACAGACGCTGCCAGCCGTGGCGGCGGCTCGGCCCCGAGCGCACCCGCGATCTTCGTCGTCAGCGTGTTAAATTCCATCTTCTGCAGAAACGCCAGCATCGGCCCCGAGACCGGGTCCTGCACCCCCAAGCGATCCAGCCCGTGCTCGACCGGCACATCCTGTTTGAGCGTCACGAGTTCGCGCGAAATGCGTGCCTGCTCGGCGAACTCAATCAGCTTTTCGCGCCGCTTGGGCTGCTTAATTTCGCCAGCACGCGCCAGCAACGTGTCGAGATCGCCATAGGCGTGGATCAGTTCGGCCGCCGTCTTGATGCCAATGCCGGGAACGCCGGGCACGTTGTCCACGCTGTCGCCTGCCAGCGCCTGCACGTCGATCACCTTGTCGGGCGCAACGCCGAACTTTTCAAACACCTCGTCAGGTCCAAGCCGCTTGTTCTTCATCCCATCCAGCATGACGACGCCAGGTTGAATGAGCTGCATCAAGTCTTTGTCCGACGACACGATCGTAACGTCGCCACCGGCTGCCACCACCTGGCGGGTGTAGGTCGCGATGATGTCGTCGGCCTCAAAACCGTCCTGCTCGATGGAGGCGATATTGAACGCTGCCACCGCGTCGCGGATCAACCCGAACTGCGGCACGAGTTCTTCCGGCGGCGGCGGGCGCTGCGCCTTGTAGGCTGGATAGATCGCATTGCGGAACGTCTCGCGCCCCGCATCAAAGATCACGGCGAGATGCGTTGGCTTATCGGCGAGTTTGCTATCGCCGATCAGCTTCCACAGCATCTGGCAAAACCCGTGCACCGCCCCGACCGGCAGCCCGTCTGACGGCCGCGTCAACGGCGGCAGCGCGTGGAACGCCCGAAAAATATAGCCCGACCCGTCGATCAGATAGACATGGCTGCCCTTGATGACGGGCAGGGTCTCTCCATCGGGCACGGTCGAGGTGCGGTTGGACCGTTCGGCATTGCTGGCGGCGTGGGGGGCGTGATCAGATGTGCTCATGGCGCTGGTATACGCAAACGGACGGGGCCCTGTCAGCAGTCAGGTGTCGGCATACATTTGCCTAGAAATCTAAACTACTGCGTGTAGACCCGCACCGTTCGCTCCAGCATTTGGTCGACGGTGAAATTGCCCTCGGCCCACTCAGTCGCAGCCTTTACGAACGCTGGCCGGTTGTGATGGTTCATGCGCACGGTCATTAGCACATCGGCAACGCACGCCACATCCACCGTATCGCCTTCGGGCAAAATGAAGCCGGTCTCCCCCTGACGCACGGTCTCGGCCGCCCCGCCTGCCGGTGTCGAGATAACAGGAACGCCTGCAAACTGGGCCTCGATCAGCACGTTCGGCAGACCCTCAAATTTTGAGAGAAGCAAAAACGCATCAAACTGTTTGAGCCAATACCCGACGCGGCGCGTTTGTCCGGTGAACAGAACCCGCGACGAAATCCCAAGCATCTCGGCGTACTGCTTGGCAGCAATGAACAACGGCCCGTCTCCCACCATGATGAAACGCGCTGTAGGACAGTGCGCGAAAACAGCGGCTGCGCAATCGAGCCACACGTAGGGCCGCTTGTTGTCGTCAAAGCGCATCACCGACCCAACCGTGAAATCAAACCCAGGCGTGGCCGCATCGAAAGCGGACAGCAAGGAAGCGCTTTCCGTGTCACCGTCGTCTGGCAGGCGGTCCAATCCGTTGTGGACGACCGGGATCGTGGCTGCATCGACGCCGAGCCAATCTGCGTAGCGTCTTGCGGCAAAGTGGGAGTTCGCACTCAGCACAACGCCAGGCATCCGCAGCAACGCTGGATACAAAATCTCGTATTGCGGCTTCATGCGCGATGGCCGGTCGATCGGGGGCACCGTGCGCACACTCAGGACGATCCGCGGCACACCCGCCAGAAGCGCGGCAAGTGCAGCCGCGAGGATCGTGCCATCTTGCCAGATATGAACCACGTCTGGCCTCAGGCCCGCGATCATGTCGGTCAAACGCTCGGTTCCTTCGGCCATCTGCGGCGGCAGGAACCGCATCATATCCTGAACCTCGCGCACGAGCGATTGCCGCCGGTTCCCCCCGTACACGTCAAGGCCCGAGTATTCCATGGTCGCAACATGGGCCCGTTGCAGCGTGGGCTGGAAGAAGTCAGCGCCTGGCCGCGACGTCAGCGAGCGCACACAAACCGTCACTGGTCCGATCATATCGCGGCCATAGACTTTTGAGCCGCCATCGATGGCCTGCTGGAGTCCAAGCGCTGTGTTGGTGAGCTGGCGTTCCGCCCCACCAGAGCCGAGCGACCCGTTGATCATCAGGATCGAACCGACAAAACTTCGATGCCCTGGCACCGTGGCTTTCCGGCGGGCCGCAATCTGATCCAGCAACTTGGCGAGCACCGCATTGCCAGCGTGCGTGCCGACCGCGTTTTCAGGCTGGATGGCCTCCAGAAAGTGCCGGTCAAGATTGATCCGCGTGCGCGCCCTGATCACGCTATCGCGCAGGCCCATCTGCGGATCAAGCCCGTCGAGCAGGTCAATGGCGCGGTCGAGCAAACCTCGGGCCTCAAGACTTTTGACGTGTGCCAGAACCGGCTCAACCCGCTGCGGGTCTCGTGTCCGCGCGTCTTGGAACGCCCAGTCCGCTTCATCGTAAAGTTTCAACTCATCGCAGGCTCGCGCATACAACAGCACGCCCGCGTCATCCTCAGGCCTTGCGGGAAACCGTCGATCGAGGATCGCTCGCGCCGCCTCTTGATCGGACAGCCGCGCCGCCCACCTGAGCGTCATGCGAAGGGCTTCGTCCGAATGGGGCGCACGTTCTGCAATCATCATCCAGACGGCGGGCGCCTCGTTTGCATCCTTTTCGGCCTCGATCAGGCGGGCAGCGAGAACCTGCAGCCGGAGCGTTTCTGGATAACGCGCAATCAGCCCCAACAGCGCGCCGCGGCCGGTAGGGCCACCGAGCGATAGCCGCTCCGCCTCGTCGAGCACCGATCGCGGCGCGGTATCTGCGGTGCTGGTAGCGTGTCCCCGTGCGACGGCTGCCGAGACTGGATCGAGCACGGCTGCTGCTGGTTCGACGGCCGACAGCGCCGATGTCGCTACGGCCACTGGCGTTTCCACTCCGGCAACGTGCCGTGAAAACATCCGGCGGGTGATCGACCAGCCAGACGACGCCCCGTCGCCAGGCACAACCTCGGTCGATGCCCCCCGGCGCGTCATCAAGCCACCATGCGCATGTTGGCCAAGTGCGCCTGGTTTGCCGCATCAATGGTGTCGTAAAACGTGAGCACACCATCATGCAGAACCGCACCGCGATTGCAGTACTGCACCAAGGTTTCAGGCGCGTGCGAAATCATGATCACGTCGGAATAGGCGAACCGATCCGTGAGTGCGACCCGGCACTTCTCCTGAAACGACGCGTCGCCGACGGACGTCACTTCGTCGACAAGGTACACGTCGAAATCGATTGCCATCGAGATGCCGAACGCCAATCGCGCGCGCATGCCGCTCGAATAGGTGTTGACCGGCATATCGAAGTAGTCACCGATCTCGGCGAAGTCTTCGGCGAAATCGACGACGTATTCCGTCGGTGCGCCGTAGATGCGAGCGAGAAAAATCGCGTTTTCTCGGCCCGAGAGGCTGCCAGCGAACGTGCCGGAGAAGCCGAGCGGAAACGACACCCGGTCAAGGCGCCGGATCCGACCGGCGTCCGGCTCCTCGATGCCAGCGATCAACCGCATGAGCGTCGACTTGCCAGCCCCGTTGACGCCGAGAATTCCCAGGTTGCAGCCGTCGGGAATGACACAAGTGAGCTGGTCCACGATGACCTTGGGACCACCCCGGGTGCGATAGACTTTGGTGACGTTCTCAAGGGTGATCACTGAAATGCCCGATCACGTTTGCGACTAAAAATATGCGGTCCTGATCCAGACGACCCGTGATCGCCTGAAACACTGACTGATGACGTAAAAAGTGCAAACTCGACCGCGGAAAACCGGACATCTTCACGCGGGCCACAACACTGCAAACAGCCTGCCAGTCGATCCTGCGTCCACGGCATTCACCCGTCAAGATTGCACGTGAAATCGTTGAGGTCTTTTTTTGTTTGCCATCGTGTGATCGCAAGCGGGCGCCCGGTGTTTGCCATCGCGCAGCCGCTCTGCCGACTGCCTGACTGCCGCACCTGCCTACTTGCTCGATGAACTATTTGTAGAATTGCCGGTGACGTCCGACACGATCCCGCTAACTCCGCGCGCCAGCGTCAGAAGTTTGAGCAACTGCGCCCCTTCTGCGTTCGCAATCAGGATGGTGTCCTTGTCGCGCAGCTTGATGCGGCGGGCGTAGAGGATGCCGCGCGCGGTCCGCCAGTCGAGGCGATACACGGTCGGATAAAGGCGGTCGGGCTCGGCCCCATAGCGCGGATTGAGTTTCGCCAAATGCCGCCCCGTCTCATGGCGAAACAGCAAAACACCGCTTAAATCGGCTTGGTTGTCGACGAGGCCGCCTGCCTTGGCGACCGCCTCGGTCAGCACGATGTTGTCGGCCTCGAAGGGATAGTGGCCAGAGCGGCCGGTCGCACCGAAGGCTGAGTAGGTGCGAGGTTCGCGGCTGATGAAGATTGAATCCCCGCGCTGGACGTAGATGTTTTCTTCCGGGCTATCGATCACAGCCTTCAAGGAAACCGCGCCGCTGTCCTTGCCGCGCCGGATGCGCACGACGCTCTCGTAAGCTGGATACCGCGACCCGCCAGCGTTCGCGATGACATCGAGAATGCGATCACCCCGGGCCGATAGCGGCACGACACCGGCCTTGGCCACCTCGCCGCCGACCACCGCCGTGTGCGAATTCTGCACAGCCAGCGATAGCAGGACTTGCGGCTGGATTGCATTAGCCCTGAGTTTTTCTTCGATGCGGGCGCGGGCTTGTTCGATCGTCAAACCCGCAACCACGATACGTCCCGCGAACGGCACGCTGATCGCGCCGCCTCGCTCGATCACCAACGGCTGCAACGTCGCCTGCCGCGCTCCACCTTGGCCCGCAGCGCCCCCGACGCCTGCGCCAGAAGATTGGTTGGCCGGGCCAAAGAGCCCCGACCCGCCGGGTTCCCAAATAGAGATTTGAACGATATCGCCTGTGCCGAGCACCGGGGTCGGCGCGCCGCGCGCATTTGAAAAGAGATCGCTGAACGACCCGCTGCTGCGTTGCGCGAGGAAATTTGCGACGTGATCGTCGACGTCGAAAAACTCAACGTCCAACTGACGGCGTTGATCGTCAGTCAGCGACAATTCTCGGATGGTTGGGCTGCCCGATGGCAAAATGGCGCATCCCGACAAAACGCCGGACGCAATCATCGCACCCAAAATCACACGAACAACACACGCACGCATACAAACAAGTTCCCCACAGGTTGTTCACCTGGACCCAATGCTCAACACTACGTACAAAAACCAATCGCACCAACCAAATCGACCGCACACGCCTTACATTGGCGGTCACTTGTGATAAGTTGAACACATATCAGTCGAGGTGCCGCGCCTCTGGTCAGACCGTGCGGCTCCAGGTTGCGTTGTTGGGGGTAGCCTTGCGTGCTTTCGCGTTTGTCAAACCCGTCCTGGCGGGTCGTGCGCAGCGTGCGGCAGCGCTTGGCGATCATGTGCGCGCACTTGCGGCCCACGCCACGCCCCCGCTGGCGGTCCAGTCGCTTCTCGGCCTGCATCACTCCGTCTTGAGGCGTGCAGCCTCGCAAACCCCAAGTGATCGGCTGTACACGGCAATCGCACAGGCAGAACTCGGTTCGGCCGTCGACGCGTTCGACACCATACGTGGTGATATCTCGCGCATAACGCCTCACGATCGGACGCGCCTGGCCCTTGCTCTTGGCCGCTGGTCACCCGAAATCGCTGCGCGCGTTCTGTCGTTCAACCTAGCGGCCAATATATCGGCCAAAGATGCCCTTGCCGACTGCGCGCTTGCGCTCCGCGAAAACGCGCATGATCGCGCCCAGCAACGACTGGAGCAATCATCGCAGCCCCAGTCAGGCGACCACCAGGTCCTGCGCTCAGCCTTGGCTGTGGCGCGGGGTGAGCACCGTATTGCGCGGGTCGCCGCAAACCGTGCGTTCGCAACTTTCGGCCTGAGCCCGCCGGTTGATGAGACCTCAACGGCCCCGATGACGCTCGACGGCTTTAAGAGCGAACCCGTCGGCGAACACCACGGCCCACGCGTCAGCGTGGTGATGCCAGCCCACAACGCGTCACTGACCATCGCATCTGCCATCCGATCAGTCCTGGCACAGAGCTGGCGGACGCTCGAGTTGATCGTCGTCGATGACGCCAGCTCCGACGATACCATCGACGTCGCCGATCGTGCGATCACGGGCGATCCTCGCGCCCGGATCGTGAGGGCGGCCAAACGATCAGGTGCCTACGCGGCGCGAAATGTCGGCATGCGAGCGGCAACCGGCACGTTCATCACCTTCAACGATGCCGACGAC
>JBBRKD010000061.1:0-7372 GCA_038218255.1 Hyphomicrobiales bacterium
TGACGCTGATGCCGGTCTTTGATCGAGAAGCGGTACGCCCGGGCGACGCAAGATGAGGATCAGGATCGCGCCAGCAGCGAGCCCCCCGATATGCGCCCACAGCGCAACTGGGCCGGTTTTCGGCAGCGCAAGCATAACGAACTGCAACGCGATCCAGGCCCCAAGGGTCCACGCAGCCGAAATGCGCAAGGGGATGAATTTGAAGGCCAAGACCCACACACGCACGCGGGGATGCAGGATGAGATAGGCGGCGATGACACCGGCAACGGCCCCACTCGCCCCGATCAGTGCCGCCGGCGAGTCCGGGTTCAAGACGACATGCGCCAGCCCGCCTACAACCCCGCACACGAGATAGAGCAAGAGAAACCGCGCATGCCCGCACGCGTCCTCCACATTGTCGCCAAACACCCACAAGAACAGCATGTTGCCCGCAAGATGAAGCGGATCACCGTGGAAAAACATGTACGTCAGCAGGGTTAGCCACTCAGGCACGGGGAGGGCCTCGGCAGAAAAAACCGCATGGCCGCCGAACACATGGACTGCCGTCAGTTCGACGGGGACAATCGCGAAACTCGCGATCACTAAGGTGTCGATCCCGGACGCTTCAAACGCATAGCAGGCGACATTGAGCGCAATCAGCGCGAGCGTCACATACTGAAATCGGATGTGGGTCAGCCGGTTGTCGTCGTGAAGCGGAACGAACACTGAAACACCTGACGATCTGGAGCACGAGCCTGCGATCCGCCTGCGATCCGTGAGGCCCTAACGGTTCTTGCCAGGCACCCAAAGGTCGTCGCC
Source organism: Hyphomicrobiales bacterium (assembly GCA_038218255.1). Taxonomy (GTDB): domain Bacteria; phylum Pseudomonadota; class Alphaproteobacteria; order Rhizobiales; family Hyphomicrobiaceae; genus JANXVY01. Next base: position 799 of record JBBRKD010000061.1, read on the forward strand.
AGCGCCCTTATCGTTCACATAGCGGCTGGCAACGAACAGGAAATCGGACAGGCGATTAATGTATTTGAGCGCGGCATCACTGACCGGCTCGTCGGGCAGGGCTGCAAGTTCAACCATCAGCCGTTCGGCACGCCGAGACACGGTGCGCGACACGTGAAGCGCAATGGCGGCCGGTGTACCGCCAGGAAGCACGAACGAACGCAGTGGGTTCAGTTCGCCATTGAGCTGGTCGATTTCACTCTCCAGCCGCACGACCTGCGCGTCCGTCATCCGCAGCGGCTCATACGAGAGTTTTTCCCCCCGGTCAGGGACGCACAGATCGGCACCAAGATCGAACAGGTCGTTCTGGATGCGGAACAGCATGTGATCGACATGCGCATACGCACCCGCCGTGTCGGTCGCCTTGAGATGATAGCGGACCATGCCGACGGTGGCATTGGTTTCATCGACAGTGCCGTAGGCTGCGATGCGCGGGCTGGTCTTGGGCACACGTTCGCCGTTGCCGAGCGCTGTGGTGCCGTTGTCGCCCGTCTTGGTGTAGATGCGATTGAGTACGACCATGGATTTAAGCAGTCCCGCGAGTGAGATAGACAAACAACATGATGACAACGATGGCGACGAATTGGAGGCCGATCCGCCACCGCATGAGTTGCTGGCTGAGCGAGGGGCTGTTGCCGCGCAGGAGCGTGGAGAGACCCCAGACCAGCACGACGGCGACAGCTAGAACCGCGACGAACGTACCGTAATAGACGAGCGTACTTGAAGTCATGGTGTGAAGTCTCGTGTTCGACGACCGGCACCCGGCAGGAGTGCGCGGCCGCGCCTGAAATACCGGTTTCTGCCCGGTGAATGTTCGTATGAACATACGTGTATCCCGCCCGGCGAGATCGTGAACATGAAATTATCGCAACCCGGATGCCTTACTGCAAGAATTGCCGTATTTTTCACGTCTGAACTGTCACCATGCGGCAACGCCAGTGACGGCCTAGCTTCGACGGGGATGATTCGACGCGGATGAAAAGCGACGTGGCACGCAAAGAGGTCATGCGCAGGTCGACGGCGGGGCCGATGGCCTGCGCGAGCCGCACTGCTGCGTGGATCTGTGCGCTAGCCGCCTGCGTGCCGCAACTCGCCATGGCCGCAGACAAGCCGCTGTCGCCTGACGACGCGCGCCAGAAGTTGGAAATGCGCCGCTCCTAGCTGGATGCCACAAAACAGCGTGCCGCGTTCCTGCAGGGCGATCTCGCCGAGATCAAAAAGGAGCGTGAAAAGCTCAACGCCGATCTGTTGGCAACAGCGGGGCTCATTCAAAAAAGCGAAGGCCGACTGACGGCGACCGAAGGCAAGCTCAGCGATATGGAAGCGCGCGAGACGCTCATGCGCGCGGACTTGAGCAAGAATCGCGACCGCATTGCGACTCTCCTTGCAGCTCTCCAGCGGATGGGCCGCAATCCGCCGCCGGTTTTGTTCACGCAGCGCGCGGATGCTCTCCAGGTGGTCCGCAGCGCGATGCTGCTGGCATCCGCATTCCCCGAATTGCGCAAGGACGCTCTGGAACTGGGGGCCAAGCTGCAAGGCCTGATAACTGTGGTGGCCGAAATCCGCGCCGAGCGCGACGCAGCCAAAGCCGAAACGACCCGCCTTGCCGACCAGAAGATCCGTATGTCGGCGCTGATGGAGGCGAAGAAACAGTCGCTGAGCGAACGCCAGGCCGAACTGGACAAGGTCAAGTCGGCTGCGGCCGATCTGTCCAAGAACCTGACCGAACTGAACGACCTGATTGGCAAGCTCGATACGGCGGTTAAAAACGGCACGGGGCTTGGCGCCTACGACGCCGAGGTGCGCGCCGCCGTTCAAGCCGCAGACGCCCAAAAATCGGCCGAAGCCACCGCAGCCAAACTAGGCGAGCCGACGGTCATCGCCATGCTGCCCCCGACCAAGCCCGCCGTGAAGCCAAACGTGGTGGAATTAGCGCCCGCATCAATGTCACTGGGGGCTGGCAGCCTCGCCCGCATGAAACCAGCTTTTCCCTTCCATGAGGCAAAGGCCCGTCTGCCGCTACCAGCACAGGGCCGTAAGGTATTGATTTTTGGCGACAAAACTCAGTTAGGCGGCCAATCAAAAGGCATCGTGATCGAGACGCGCCAGGGCGGGCAGGTGACCGCGCCGTGCGACGGATGGATCGTTTATGCCGGTGAGTTCCGTAGCTATGGGCAGCTATTGATCATCAACGCAGGCGGTGGTTATCATGTGCTCTTGGCCGGTTTGTCACAAATTGATGTCCAGCCGGGACAGTTCGTGCTCGCAGCTGAGCCCGTGGGAACGATGAGCGGATCATCCGCCGCCGCCCAGCCCAAGGCTCAGAGCAATTCGCCGGTTCTCTATGTCGAGTTCCGAAAAGACGGTCGTCCCATCGACCCCGACCCTTGGTGGGTCGACGGTCATCAGAAGGTGCAAGGATAATGCGCAAGACAGACATCGCGTTCTGGTCGTTCATGACAATGACGGCGCTCGCGGGCGTGACGACGGTTTTCAACCTGACGCGCGCCCATTCCGCGACGCCTTCGCCGAATTCCGACCTCTATAAGCAGCTCGACCTCTTCGGCGACGTGCTCGAGCGAGTGCGCTCCGACTACGTCGAGAAGCCTGACGACAGCCAACTCATCGAGTCGGCGATCAACGGCATGCTGGCATCCCTCGACCCGCACTCGTCCTACATGAGCCCCAAAAGCTTCCGCGACATGCAGGTGCAGACGCGGGGCGAGTTCGGCGGTCTCGGCATCGAAGTGACGATGGAGAACGGCGTCATCAAGGTCGTCTCGCCAATCGACGAGACACCGGCCTACAAGGCTGGCGTCATGGCAAACGACCTGATCACACACCTCGACAACGAACAGATCACGGGTCTGACGCTGGAGCAGGCGGTCGAGAAGATGCGTGGGCCGGTGAACACGCCGATCAATCTGACGGTGATCCGCAAAGGTAAAGACGAACCGTTCGACATCAAGGTCACGCGCGACGTGATCAAGATCAATCCGGTCAAGGCCCGCGCCGAAGGCGATGTCGCCTACATCAAGGTTTCGACGTTCAACGAGCAGACGCACGCAAACCTCGTGAAATCGGTCGAGAACCTCAAAAAGCAGATCGGCAAGGACCTGCGCGGCTACATCATCGATATGCGCAACAATCCAGGCGGATTGCTCGATCAGGCGATCTCGGTGTCGGACGACTTCCTCGAAAAGGGCGCGATCGTCTTGACCAAGGGCCGCAACGGCGAAGAAACCCAGCGTGCGCAGGCCCGCCCAGGTGACATCACCGACGGCAAGCGTATCCTGGTACTGATCAACGGCGGATCAGCCTCAGCATCCGAAATCGTTGCTGGTGCGCTGCAGGACCACAAGCGCGCCACGGTTATCGGCACGCGCTCGTTCGGCAAGGGCTCGGTGCAGACGATCATCCCGCTCGGCCAGAACGGCGCAATTCGATTGACGACCGCGCGCTATTACACGCCGTCGAACCGCTCGATCCAGGCGAAGGGGATTGATCCCGATATCGTTGTCGAAGAAGAGCTGCCCGAGGACATGAAGGCCAAGGTTGCAGCGTTCGACAAGAACCGCGGCGAAGCGAGCTTGCGCGGGCACCTGAAGAACCCAGGCAGTGCCTCGAAAGACCCCAAGGACAAGGACGCCAAAGACGCCGACGGGAAGGACGGCAAGGAAGTGCGCGAAACGTCCGGCTCATCGGCCTATGTCGCCAAGGAGCCCGAGAAGGACACGCAGCTCCAGTATGCGCTTGGCCTCCTGCGCGGCACGATCGCAGAAGCCAAGAGCCCTGAAAAATCGTCAGACGTCGGCGGCGCGCAGGAAAAGAAGACCGTTCCGAACTGACATCTCGCCAATTTCTGAGATATGCAGCGGGCGCTCCGGGTGAGCGCCCGCTTTTTTATGCCTGTCATGCTGGACAGGCATGCTGCCGTCACCACCAACTTCGAGAAGCACCATGACCGTCGATGCGTCGAAACTCGGCTACCGTCCCTGCGTGGGGGCCATGATCCTGAACATCGACGGTCTCGTCTGGATCGGCCGCAGGTTCGATGCACCCGGCGACCCCGAAGGTCGCGGGACGTGGTGGCAGATGCCGCAAGGCGGCGTCGACGAGGGCGAGGATGCGCATGCAGCGGTGTTGCGCGAAGTCCGCGAGGAAACCGGCATGACGTCGGTGGAAATCCTGGCTGAACTTCCAGGGACCTATCTCTACGACCTCCCGACCGATCTACTGGAAAAGAAAGTCTGGGGTGGCAAGTATCGCGGCCAGAAGCAGCGCTGGTTCGCTCTCCGCTTCACAGGACACGACACCGAGGTCATGATCGCAGCCCAGCCCGGCGGACCCAAAGCCGAGTTCGACACGTGGCGGTGGGCAAAACCCTCCGAATTACTGCCTATCATCGTGCCCTTTAAGCTGGACGTCTACCGCGCGGTGTTGGCAGACGCCGCCCAGCTGAAATTGATCTGATCAAAAAATAACGCGCACTTAGCCCAAGAAAATCCCCAACGGCTCCGTCATATCAAAACAGGATACCGACGCTCTGCGGCTCAGATCGCTTTGACGGCCGCCACACGGGAGTATCGTGAGCAACGAAGCGGCTTGAACCGGAACTCCCGGCGTGGCGGACGAGAGCGATGATCAACTGGCGATGAAGGCGGCGGCGGGCTGCCGGCAGTCGTTTGCCCTGCTCGTGTCCCGCCACTACGATCGCGTCTACCGTTTGGCTTGGCGATGGTGCGGGTCCCGCACAGACGCAGAAGATGTCGCGCAGGACGTCTGCGTGAAACTCGCACGCGCGATCAAGAGCTTCCGCCATGAGGCAAGCGTCGCAACTTGGGTCTATCGGATCGCATTCACGACTGCGACCGACAAGCTCCGCGCCCGCCAAAGGATGATGCCACTTGCCCCGTCAGACATGCAGGCGTTGACCGACGCAGCCGACGTGGCAACCCCCGAAAGCCGTGCCGTCGATGCAGACCTTTGGGCCAGCGTTCGCGCCCTGCCCGACCAGCAACGCGATGCCGTGCTGCTAGTCTACGGCGAGGACATGTCGCACCAGGAGGCCGCGCTCCTGATGGGCTGCACGGAAAAGACCGTATCGTGGCATCTCCACGCCGCCCGCAAGCGCCTGAAGATCGAACTGGAGGCCGTAGGGTAAGCCGTGACCAACCGCGAACTCGACAAGTTGAACGCGATGCCCGTGCCAGCGCCTGGCGAGGATGCCCGCGCGCGTGCGCTCGCAGCAGCAATCGCTGCCTACGACGCGGACGATCAAAATTCGCTGACTGAGGCCCAAGGAACACCCGCAGCAAACCGTCCCATCTCCGCTTCTCATTCCAGAAGCTGGAGACAGATCATGCCCAAGGTTCAAACGCAGTATGCGATCGCAGCGTCCGTCATGGTGCTGGCGGTCGCCGTGCCAGCCGTCCTGCAGATGATGCCAAAACCGCACGAAAAAAATATCGCAGCAGCAAAACCTAGCCCCGCCAAAGCCGACGATCCGGCAAGCCCGCGGCAGGACGCACCCGTCCCGAGCGCGCCAGCGCGTCGAGAGATGGCTGCAACCGACACACAGCCTGCCGTCACGCCCAAACCTCAGCCCGTGACCGGCGAACCCTCAAACACGGTCAGGCAAGCCCAAACGCAGATGGCAGCACCCCCAGCTCCGCCAGCGCCCGTGGCCATTGGCGAGATGGTCGACCGTAAGCAAGCCCGCGAACCGATCGACGCATCAACCGTCATCACTGGCGACAAATCCAAAAGTGTCGGCACGATTGCCCAAGCCAAGCGAGCGCCCGCAGCCGACTCGTTGGGACGCGAACGTGGCCTGACCGCGTTCGCTCAGCACCCGGCCGACCCCGCCTATCGCCAGACCGAAGAGCACCGCGACCAGCACGCAGCCTTTGAAGATGGAAGCATCAAGCAGGTCGCAACCGAGCCCGTGTCGACGTTCTCAATCGACGTCGATACCGCATCGTACGCGTTCAGCAGGCGCGCGCTGAATGCAGGTCATCTGCCCCAAAAGAACGCCGTGCGCGTCGAAGAGATGATCAATTATTTCCCCTATGCCTACCCGGCCCCCGAAAGCGCGGATATGCCCTTTAGGCCGTCGGTTTCCATCGTGCCCGCGCCGTGGAACACGGCCCACAAGCTCATCCACATTGGCATCAAGGGCTACACACTTCAGGCAACCGAACGCCCGCGCGCAAACCTTGTGTTTCTGATCGATACGTCAGGTTCGATGAACCCGCAGGACCGCCTGCCGTTGGTCAAGAATGCGTTCCGGTTGCTGCTTGACCAGCTCAAACCCGACGATACGGTTGGCATCGTCACCTATGCGGGTAGCACGTCGATTGCGCTGAAACCGACAAAGGCATCAAACAAGGGCGACATCCTCTCAGCCATTGACGGGCTAGGCGCGGGTGGATCGACGGCTGGCGCTCAGGGCATCCAGGACGCCTATGCGCTGGCGGAAGCAAACTTCGATAGCGGCGGTGTGAACCGGATCATTCTGGCGACCGATGGTGAT
>JBBRKD010000062.1:0-7339 GCA_038218255.1 Hyphomicrobiales bacterium
CGTTCCATGCCAACATTACTCCAGCACCAGTCACACCGTGCTCGTAGCATGGAACTTAGCGCGCTTGACGCCAACGGGGAAGTCCACGCCCGACTGAGGATAGGTCGAATGTCGTCTGGGTGTGCTCTTTTTTGTCTGTGCCGGTTGCGAGAGGTCGCTATAGTCCGACGTATTGCCTCGTTGAAGCACAGTGGGATTGTCCGTCGTATGCTCAAAACCGGCAACAAGAGACACTTCCCACGCGCCATGGTCTTAGCGGGCCGGGTCTTAGCGGGCCGGGTCTTAGCGGGCCGGGTCTCGCACACCCTGGTCCCAGGGGCATTGGGCCTGCGCGCGCTGCTGAGTGTCGTCACCGTCTGGGTCAGCACCATGATGTGTGGGGTCGCACCGGCGCAAGACACGATCGTGCAGGGAATGGCCGTCCGCAGCTGGGGCTACCAGCTCCAAAACGACGACACACTCATCATCGAGCGCTCGCCCTACGATCTCGTCGTCATCGATTTTCAGCGCGACCCGAGCGCTGGCGGGCCGTTCAAGCCGGCTGATCTGGCCCGCATGAAGAAAAAGCCCGACGGCAGTCGGCGGCTCGTCATGGCCTACATCAGCATCGGGGAAGCTGAAGACTATCGCTACTATTGGGGCGACCGGGCTTGGGCGGATGCGCGCAATCGCACGCCCTTGATTGAAAAGGTGAACCCGGAGTGGGTCGGCAACTACACGGTCAAATTCTGGGAACAGGAATGGCAGAATCTGGTCATCAACGACCAGGACAGCTACATCAACCGCATCATCGACGCGGGCTTTGACGGCGTGTATCTCGACAAGGTCGATATCTGCGAGTTCTACCAAGAGAAGGGCGGCAACCCGCCCGGCACCGTACCGAGCGATCTGATGATCCAGTTCGTGGCCAAGCTTTCAAACACCGCAAAGGCACGCAAGCCCGGATTTACGATTATCGCGCAAAATGCAGAATTCCTGCTGCCCGACGCGTTCTACCGCTCCAAAATCGACGGCATCGGCAAAGAAAGCCTGCTCTACAATCTCGGCACCTACAACGACGAGATCGATTATCCGCCCCCGCGACGCAACGCTGCGGCGCAGGTCAAGGGTGATATAGACTTGCTGAAATTGCTGCGCAAGGACGGTAAGCTCGTTTTGAACGTCGAGTACATCAAGGATAAGGCACTGATAACCAAGGCGTCAGAAGAACTGACAGGCAACGGGTTTGTCCCCTACTTTGGCATCAGGCGCCTGAACAAGCTCCGCTATGCCGAGGTCGAGGCGGCCCCCTGACGCTAGGCGCCAACCGGCAGGCGCATACGTGTTCACGGCCCATTCAAACGGGCGCGACTAACATACGACCCGCGATGATTTTTTTCATTGCGTTGCTTGGCGGGAGGTTCACGTGCGTCGCATTCTTTTCGTGCTCGGTTTCGCAGGCGCAGTGATGGCCGCGGCGGGCCTTGCTCCCGCACAGACGCCGCCGCCTGCTCCCGCCGATGCGGCCTCGGCCGCTGAGCCCTCGGCTACGGCCTCCGTCTGCGTCAATCTCGGGGAAGCCGCCTGTGTCGGCACAACTGGCTGTTCTTGGCTGCCGGGTTACAAAGTCGCAACCGGTGAAGTGCCTGGCCTGTGCCGCCCAGCCCCCAAACCGCTGACGCGCCGTCCGCCCTCTCCGCTTGAACAGGTCCGTTAACGCCTTTGGGCGTGTCGGCGGTCGACGCCATCCTGTAAGGACGCTTGCAGAACCCGGCCGAGGGTGCAAACACTCTCGGCTGAAGTTCTTTCCGCTCCCGGCGACGCCACAGCAACGCCATGGGCGGACCAGCGATGGTCTGGGCCTCCGCCCGCCCGTCGCGCCCGATCCGGAGGCCGACCTTGAACCCAGCCGCGAAAATTGCAGCCGCGACCCCACACACGTTTGCAACCGCCGCCCCTTCATCCAGCCGCACGTCCCGCCGTGACTGGACGCTCGCCGATGCCCGCGCGATCTATCACCAGCCGTTCAACGATTTGATCTTCGCCGCCCAAACCGTCCACCGCGCGCAGTTCCCGCCAAATGCCATTCAGAAAAGCCGCCTCTTGAGCATCAAGACTGGCGGTTGCGCCGAGGACTGCGGCTACTGCAGCCAGTCCGCGCACCATGCGTCGGGGCTCTCGGCCTCAAAACTCATGGAAGTCGAGCGAGTGCTCGCAGAAGCGCGCAAGGCAAAGGCTTCCGGCTCAACGCGCTATTGCATGGGGGCCGCTTGGCGTTCGCCGAAAGAGCGCGACATGCCAGCCATCGCCGCGATGATCTCAGGCGTGAAAGCCATGGGCCTTGAAACATGCATGACGCTCGGCATGCTCGATGACACCCAAGTCGTCCAGCTCAAGCAGGCAGGCCTCGACTACTACAATCACAACATCGACACCTCGGAAGCGCACTATAGCGCCGTCATTACAACCCGCACCTTCGCCGACCGCCTCGCGACGCTGGAGCGCGTGCGCGAAGCTGGCATCAACGTCTGCTCTGGCGGCATCGTCGGTCTGGGCGAAACGGCCGACGACCGTGTCTCGATGCTCGTGACGCTGGCAAACCTCGCCGAGCATCCCGAAAGCGTGCCGATCAACATGCTGATCGCCATTCCCGGCACCCCGCTCGAACATGTCGCCAAGGTCGACCCCATTGATTTCGTCCGCACTATCGCGACCGCGCGCATTCTCATGCCGGGGTCCTACGTGCGGCTGTCGGCAGGCCGAACCGAGATGAGCGACGAGACACAGGCGCTGTGTTTCCTTGCCGGTGCCAACTCGATTTTTGCCGGTGACACGCTGTTGACGACCGACAATCCCGGAGACGACGCCGACGCCGCATTATTTGCCAAGCTCGGGCTCACCGTCATGGCACGCGAAGACCACGTTAGCCCAAAGACCGGGCACGGGACGCCGGGCGATGCCGCCGCCCACTGAGCCCCAGCCTGCGAGGGTGCCGCGTCCCGTGATGGCGCACGAGCGTGCCTTGGATGCGCTCGCCCGGCGTGGTCGCCTGCGCACCCTATCGGCCCGCTCGGGCATTGACTTTACATCGAACGATTATCTGGGCCTTGCCGCGTCACCCGAGCTAGCCGCCGCGGCCCGTGAGGCCATCGCGCGCGGCGTACCCATCGGTGCTGGCGGATCGCGGTTGCTGCGTGGCAATCACGAGGAGCACGAGCTGCTGGAAGCCGAAGCCGCTGCGTTTTTTGGCAGCGAGACGGCGTTGTTTTTCGGCGGCGGATTTCCAGCCAACGCCGCGCTGATCGCAACGCTGCCCGCGCGCGGCGATCTCGTCGTTCACGACGCGCTGGTGCATGCGAGCGCGTGGGACGGCATGGCGCAGACCAAAGCCACATGCATCGCCGCAGCCCACAACGACCCGCAGGCCTTTGACGATGCCATCACGGGCTGGCGCGCCGGCGGCGGCGTCGGGCGGGTCTGGATCGCCGTCGAAAGCCTCTATTCCATGGACGGAGATCGCGCGCCGTTGGCCGCACTCGCCGAAGTTGCAGCACGCCACGACGCCATGCTTCTGATCGACGAAGCCCACGCCACCGGCGTACTCGGCCCTGAGGGTCGCGGCTTAAGCGCTGGCCTTGAGGGCAGCGATTCCGTCATCGGGCTCCACACTTGCGGTAAGGCGCTTGGCGCATCGGGTGCGCTCGTGACGTGCTCGGCGTCCATCCGCGACTTTATGATCAATCGCGCCCGCGCCTTCATTTATGCCACCGCGCCGTCGCCGGTCATCGCTGCTGTCGTGCGGCGGTCGCTCGCACTCATGGTCGAGCAGCCCGAGCGGCAGGCGGCCCTGGCAAAGCGCGTCACCTTTGCGTCAGCGCAGCTTGAAACGCTGTGCGGGATGCCCGCATCGGGATCTCACATTTTGCCCGTGATCATCGGCAGCGATGCGGCCGCCGTCAGTCTCGCCCGCGCCATGCGGTTGGCGGGATACGACATCCGCGCGATCCGCCCCCCAACCGTGCCCGAAGGCACCGCGCGGCTCCGCATCACACTCACGCTCAACACCGACGAAACAACCATCGCCACAATGCTCGAAACGCTTACAACCGCATTGCAAGCTCAAGCTCCCGTAGGTCGGGTCGAGGCCGCCCCCTTGCGGACGCGACCCGACCTCACAGCCGCGAAACCGTCAACGGCCCTCGCACGGTCGTCGTCCTCGACCGAGCCACTAAATGGTCGCGCGCCCCGCTTCATCGTCACCGGCACCGGCACCGATGTCGGCAAGACGGTGTTTGCAGCAGCCCTCGTCGCAGCCATCGACGGCGAGTATTGGAAGCCCGTGCAGGCAGGCCTCGCGCCGCTGACCGATACCGAGCGCGTGCGCGCACTCTCGGGCTTGCCAGCATCAAGGTTCCACGCGGAGGCGTACCGGCTTGCAATGCCAGCCTCCCCTCACGCGGCCGCGCGCGATGAAAGCATTGTGATCGACCCCGATCGGCTCATGCCGCCCATCACATCGCGGCCACTCGTCATCGAAGGGGCGGGCGGGCTGATGGTCCCACTCACCGACGAAACGTTGCTGATCGACGTCTTCGCCCGCTGGCAGGTGCCCGTCATCCTGGTCGCAAGCACCGCGCTTGGCACCATCAACCACACGCTGCTCTCGCTTGAAGCCCTGCGTGCCCGCGGCATTCCCCTTCATGGCATCGCGTTCGTGGGCGATGCCGTGCCTGCCTCGGAAGCGATCATCTGCATAAAGGGCAACGCGCGCCGTCTCGGGCGGCTGCCGCACCTCCCCGATGTGACACGGGGCACGCTGAATTCAGCCTTCGCGGCAAATTTCAACATCGCCGATTTTATCGCGCCATCCGCCGAGGCCGCGCGATGACCTCGCCGGTCTGGCATCCCTTCACCCAGCACGCGACCGCACAGCCAGCCATCCCCGTGGTGCGGGCCAACGGCGCGTGGATCGAGACCGCCGATGGCGCACGGCTGCTGGATGCGATCTCGTCTTGGTGGGTCGTCACCCACGGTCACGGCCATCCAACGATCGTGTCAGCGATCCAGCGCCAGGCCGAAAAACTCGGGCAGGTCATTTTCGCTGGGCTGACGCATGAGCCAGCCGAGCGCTTAGCGCGCGAGTTGATCGCCATTGCGCCGCCGGGCTTGTCTCATGTGTTTTATTCAGACAGCGGCTCGACGGCGGTCGAGGTCGCGCTCAAAATGGCACTCGGGTACTGGCGGAACCGGGGCATCGCGCGGACCCGGATTCTGGCGCTCGACCACGCCTATCACGGCGATACCGTGGGGACGATGTCGGCTGGCGCGCGCGGCGTGTTCACAGCAAGCTATGTTCCGCTGCTGTTTGACGTCGGCCGCATCCCATTTCCCGCCCGAGGCTACGAACAGGCGACGCTCGACGCACTCGACGCCGCCTGCCGCCATGAGGCCATCGCAGCACTCATCATCGAACCGCTGATCCTCGGCGCTGGCGGTATGCTGATGTATCCGCCCTGGGTGCTCGCCGAGATGGCGCGCATCTGTTCGGCCCACGGCGTTCTTTTGATCGCCGATGAAGTGATGACCGGCTGGGGCCGCACCGGCACGCTGTTTGCGTGCGAACAAGCCGACATCACGCCCGATATTCTGTGCATCGCCAAGGGCTTGACCGGCGGCCTCGTTCCCCTGGCCGCCACCCTCTGCAAACCCGAGATTTATGAGGCGCATCTGTCGCCCGATCGTGCGGCCATGTTTTTCCATTCGAGTTCGTATACGGCCAACCCCATCTGCTGCGCGGCAGCGCTCGCCAATCTCGCGATCTGGCGCGACGAACCGGTCACCAATCGCATCGCAACCCTGTGCGCGATGCAAGCCCTCGAACTGACCCGCCTCGCCGACACACCAGACCTCACGCGTCTGCGCCGCAGCGGAACGATCACTGCTTTCGATCTCGCCGATGCGGGGGCTGGCTATCTCGCCGACGTGGCGCCGGAGCTGAATGCCTTTTGCCTGGCGCGCGGCGTGTTGCTGCGCCCGCTGGGGGGCACGATCTACGTCATGCCGCCCTATTGCATCACGTCGGCCGAACTGGCGCTCGTGTACGACACGGTTCGCGACGCCGTTGGGTCGCTGGTCGGAGTTCGCTAATGGCTGGCGTCGAGATCATCGGGCTCGGGCACCATGCGCCTGAACGGGTTGTCACCAGCGCCGAGATCGAAGCCCGCCTCGGCCTCGATTCTGGCTGGATCGCGCGCCGCACCGGCATCGTCGAGCGCCGCTACGCTGCCCCCGGCGAAGCTTTAACCGACATCGCGCACACCGCCTGTGAGATGGCGCTGGCCTCATCAGGCATCGCACGCAACGAGGTCGCGCTCACGCTGCTCGCCACGTCCACGCCCGATCATCTCCTGCCACCATCCGCGCCGCTGCTTGCCCACCGCCTCGGCCTTACCGCGTCAGGCGGGATTGATCTGGCAGGCGCGTGCGCCGGGTTCGTCTATGCGCTGACGCTCGCCGAAGGCTTCGTCCGCGCCCATCAGGCGCCCGTTCTTGTGTGTGCCGCCAACATTCTCTCCCGCCGGATCAACGAGGCTGACCGCGCCACCGCCGCGCTGTTTGCAGACGCTGCGGGCGCTGTGTTGCTCGCACCATCCTCACGCGCAGACGCTGGCCTACGCGCCGTCAAACTCGCCGCGTCGGGTGCAGACTACGACTTGATCCGCATCCCGGCAGGTGGGAGCCGTCGCCCGTTCACAGCCGACGCGCCGCTCCTCGACACCAAAATGCTCATCGCCGACGGCAAAGCCGTGTTCGTCAAGGCCATCGCCATGATGACCGAGACCGCGCATGAGGCGCTGCGCGTGGCAGGCCTATCCGCCCAAGACATCACCCACTTCGCGCCCCATCAGGCCAATGCCCGCATGATCGCAGGCGTCGCCCGTAACCTCGGTATCGCAGATCAGCGCACGCTGTCCACGGTCGCCCACTTCGGCAACAGTTCAGCCGCGACCATTCCCTTCACGCTGTCGGCGCTAGCCCAAGCCCGCCACTATCAGCGCGGCGACTCCCTGTTAATGACGGCCGCCGGTGCGGGGCTCACGGGCGGCGCCATCGTCTGGACGTGGTAATCATACGCCGAGGGCTTCGCGCCACCTCAAGCCCTCGACGGTCGTCGTCTTGGGCTTGTACTCGCAGCCGACGTGTCCAGCGTAGCCAAGCGCATCCAATCGCGCGAGCAGAAAGCCATAATTGATCTCGCCCGTGCCGGGCTCATGACGTCCCGGGTTGTCGGCGATCTGCACATGCGCAATACGCGGCAGATGCGTTTCAAGCGTGCGCGCGAGATCCCCCTCCATGATCT
>JBBRKD010000063.1:0-7338 GCA_038218255.1 Hyphomicrobiales bacterium
TCGCTGCCGACCTGAGTAATGGGCCAGACCGAGACCGCGAGCATCAGTCCCGCCAGTGCAATGGTCGCCGCCTTCGCGCGCAGCACCAGTTTGATCACGGGCCGGTAAATGGCGATCAGCGCGCGGTTGAGCGGGTTCGCAGCCTCCGGGATGATATGCCCGCGCACGAACAAAATCATCAGCGCGGGAACCAACGTCACCGACAGGATCGCCGCCGCCGCCATCGCAAACGTCTTGGTGAAGGCGAGCGGGCCGAACAGCCGCCCCTCCTGAGATTCGAGCGTGAAGATCGGCAGGAATGAGACGGTGATGATCAGCAGCGAGAAGAACAGTGCGGGGCCAACCTCACTGGCTGCCTCGACCAGAATTTCAGTACGCGGTTTGCCGGGCGGCGCGCGCTCCAAGTGTTTGTGGGCGTTTTCGATCATGACGATGGCGGCGTCGATCATCGCGCCAATGGCGATGGCGATGCCGCCCAGGCTCATGATGTTGGAGCCGATGCCGAGCAGGCGCATGGCAGTGAATGCCGTCAGGATACCGACGGGCAACATCAAAATTGCCACCAGCGCGCTGCGGACGTGGAGCAGGAATGCAAAGCACACCAGGGCGACGACGATGCTTTCTTCGATCAGCGTCGATTTGAGTGTAGCAATGGCTCGGTTGATCAGCTCCGAGCGGTCGTAGACGGGCACGATCTGCGTCCCCGCAGGCAGCGATGGCATGATGTCGGCGAGCCGCGCCTTGACGTTATCGATGACGGTCAACGCGTTTGAGCCTGCGCGTTGGAGCGCGATGCCGCTCGCCACTTCGCCTTCGCCGTTGAGTTCGGTGATGCCGCGCCGCTCATCCCCCGCCAGCTCGATGCGGGCCACGTCGCGGAGCAGTACCGGCGTGCCGCCATCAACCTTGACGACGATCTTTTCGAGATCGGCGATGCCTTTGAGGTACCCCCGGCCGCGCACCATGAATTCATGTTCGGAGAGTTCGAGTGTCCGTCCGCCCGCGTCCATGTTGCTGCCGCGTATGACGTCGCGGACTTTTGCCAGCGGGATACTGAGCGAACGCAACCGGCTTGGATCGACGACGACGGCGTACTGCTTGACGTACCCACCGACGCTCGCGATTTCGGCGACGCCTTCGGCTTTGGACAGTCCGAAGCGGATGTCCCAATCCTGTAGCGAGCGCAGTGAGGCGAGAGATTTATCGCGGCCCATCACGGCATACTGATAGACCCAGCCGACGCCGCTCGCGTCGGGGCCAAGGGTTGGCGTCACGCCCGTGGGCAGGCGCTTACTCGCAGTGTTGAGATATTCCAGCACGCGCGAGCGCGCCCAGTAGATGTCAGTACCGTCCTCGAAGATGATGTAGACGAACGACACGCCGAAGAACGAAAACCCGCGCACGACCTTCGAACGCGGCACGGTCAGCATAGACGTTGTCAGCGGGTAGGTGACCTGATCCTCGACGACCTGCGGGGCTTGACCCGGAAACTCGGTATAGACGATGACCTGCGTATCCGAGAGGTCGGGAATGGCGTCCAGCGGCAGCGTGCGTACCGCCCACGCGCCAGCCACGACGGCGAACGCTGTTGCGATGAGCACCAGCACGACGTTGGCGGCCGACCATCCGATGATGCGGGCGATCATGGCTTGACCTGCGCCGCCTTTGGCGTCGTAAGGCCCTTGAGTGCCGATTGCAGGTTGCTTTCGGCATCGATCAGGAAGTTGCCGTTGACCACGACCTTGTCGCCTTCCTTGACGCCGCCCATCACCTCGACGAACCCGTCTCCCTGTCGACCGGGCTTAACCTCGCGCGGCTCAAAGCGGCCCTCGCCGACGTCGAGCAGCACGACCTGACGGCTGCCGCTGTCAATGATAGCGCTGGCAGGGACGGCGACCACGTGCTCGCCCGAGGCAGTGCTGATCTCAACGTCAGCATACATATCGGGCAGCAGCGCCAAGTCGGGGTTGGGCAGTTCGATGCGGACGCGCGCTGTGCGGGTCTCCTTCATCAGATGTGGCGTGATCAGCGTGACTGTGCCGGTGAAGGTTCGCCCCGGTCGCGCCCGGGCTGTGACCTTCACTGCCTGACCCGGCTGGATAGCATCGAGATCGCCTTCGGCGACATCGGCCATGACCCAGACCGCAGAGTGGTCGGCAATGCGGAACGCGACTTCGCCTGCCTTGAAGCCCTGGCCGTCGACGATGTTGCGCTCCAGCACGACACCATCGCGTGGCGCGCGAATGGTGAGCGTATCGGGCACGCGCTTCTCGCGAACGACCTGAGCGATGAACTCTTCAGGCACGCCGATGTTGTGCAGGCGGCGGCGCGCGCCAACCGCGCCCACGGCCTGATTTCTGCTACCGGGCAGGGTCGCACCTTCCTTGCCAGTCCAGCTCTGCTCGACGATGAGCCGCGACGCCTGTGCTAGAACCTCCTGCCCCCACACGGCCGCAAGCACGTCGCCCCGCATGACGTGGCTGCCAGACGTGACCGGGCCAACGGTCTCGACGAAGCCATCAAACCGAGGCGACACGACGCTCACGCGGCGCTCGTCCAGCTGCACGACGCCGGGGGCCTTGATCGTCCGCGCGATCGGGCTCATGCCGACGACAACGGATTCAACGCCCGCGCGCTGGATTTTTCCGGGCGAGACCTTGATCGTATCGCCCTCCTCAGTCTCGCCTTCCAGCACGGGGATGTAGTCCATCCCCATCGAATCCTTTTTGGGCGTCGGCGACGTATCCGGCAGGCCCATGGGGTTGCGATAGAAGCGGACCTTGCCGCCCCCCTTCGGCTTCATCGGTGCGGTACCCGGAAAGCCCGCCTCCTCGTCCTCATAAACGGCGACGTACGCCCGACCGTCGACCGTCATCTTCGCCGTCGGCGAGAAGTCGGGTTTGCCATCGGGATCGCGGAAATACAGAACTTTTCGCTCTGCGGGCGGCACCGACATACCGCCTGCCGTGGCAGCCATTGCGACTGCTGGAGCCTCAGCGGGTGGACGCCCGCCCCCGAGCCGATAGCCGACAGCACCGCTTGCGAGGACTGCGCCAAGCGCGATCCCCGCTGCCATGAAGCGTGTCATGGCCCTAATCCTTGGCTTTGAAGACGACAGTGCCTTCGACGGTGTCAGCTTCGCCGGGGACTTTGGCCTGCACCTTGAATGCCCAACTGCCAGCCATCGTCAGGTCGGCCTTGAACTTGTAGACGCCGGGGTCGGACCCTGGCACGGCCGCGTGCTTGGCCGTCATCTCGCCCATGCTGTCGGGCGACATATCGAGCCTTGTGCGAAAAAGCACGGCTCCGTCGACGGGTTTGCCCGTTGTCTTATTGACGAGGCGGACAGCGAGTTCGGAACCATCGCCGTTCTTAACCTCGGCGGCCACGGGCTGGAACTCATAGTCCTTGACACCAGCAATTGCACCTGTCGACGAAAGGACAACGGTGATGGCGGCACAGGCCAAGCCCGCGCGAACGAATTTAAATGTCATAGATCGAGCTCTCAATATGAATAAACCGCGCGTATGCCAGGATTGGCAGACGCGATGGCAGCCCCGGCAGATGCCGAAGCTAACGGCCGCAACATAAGCGGGGTTTAACCGATGGGAGGTCGGAGCAGAGGCGGGATCAGATTGTCACGCGGAGCTGTCACTGGGACTGGCGTGGCACGGCTCGCCCACACTGTCAGTGGCGGTTGCGCTTCCGCCGATGGCCCTTCCGCAAGCACTTGTGCGCATTTTGCCAGACAACTTGTCACGTCAGCGCAAACCTCTTTCTGCGGGCAACGCGGGCATGGCTTCGACGCTGGCTTGTGACACGGGGGGGCGGCGTGGGTAGTGTGCGTTGTTGCAGATGTCTGGGACACAGCAGCGCTCGTACTTCCGCTTGCTCCGCTTGCCACACCGGCAACAACGGGTGCCAGCAAGACCGCAACAAGCATCGCGACGGTGCCCAGCACCGTCGTAACAAGGTTTCGCGATCCATTTGCCATTGTGAAGGTGTTCCACGGACCGGCGGACTGCGCAAGTTACAAGCCCGAAATTCGTTTGGCGAACACTGGTCACTGCATTGCAGCAGGTCGGAAGTGCGCACGATCCTCCGCGTTTTCGGCGCTGACCAACTCGAAAGAATATGCCGCTAACACTGACCGCCGAGAACCACAATGCTAAACCGCCGGTGACCTGCCCCTTCGAAAGTGGAACGGTTTGAGCTAGAATTTTCTCGTTATGCGTCCGAGTCGCAATCGGGCCTGAGGCGAGGAAGAGATGAAGGCATCGAAGTTCAGCGAGAGCCAGATCGCGTTTGTGTTGCGTCAAGGCGAAGAGGGCACGCCAGTGGAAGAGATCTGCCGGAAGACGGGGATCAGCCAGGCGACGTTTTACAACTGGCGCAATAAGTACGGCGGACTGATGCCGTCTGAGATGAAGCGCCTGAAGCAGCTCGAGGACGAGAACAGCCGACTGAAACGGATCGTGGCCGACCTGTCGCTCGACAAAGAGATGCTGCAGGACGTCATCAAACGAAAGCTCTAAGGCCTGGTCGCCGGCGCAAGCTGGTCGATGCCGTCCGCGAGACCTGGAAGGTCAGCATAAGGCGGGCCTGCGAGGTGCTCCGAGCGGAGCGATCGAGCTACCGTTACAAGGCTCGCCGCCGCGATCAGGCTTACTTCATTCGACGGATCAAAGAGATTGCCGAGACGCGCGTGCGTTACGGCTACCGGCGGATTCATGTGCTGCTGTGCCGCGAGGGCTGGCGTGTGAACGCGAAGTGCGTCTACCGGCTCTACCACGCTATGGGCTTGCAATTGCGCAACAAAACCCCAAAGCGAAGGGTGAAGGCTAAGCTCCGCGATGACCGGACGGCAGCCGTGCGCAACAACGATGTCTGGGTGATGGACCCATGCCGGAGCCATGTCTTCGACATGACGTGCACGACCAGTTGGCGACGGGCAAGAAGCTGCGCGTGTTGACGATCATCGACACGTTTAGCCGGTTCTCGCCAGCGGTCGAGGCTCGCTTCAGCTACCGGGGATCGGATGTGGTCGAGACGCTTGAGCGCGTGGCGAAGCAGTATGGGCTACCAAAGGTCATTCGCGTCGATCAAGGTTCGGAGTTCGTGTCACGAGACTTTGATATGTGGGCGTATCCGCGTGGCGTCACGCTCGACTTCTCAAGGCCTGGGAAACCGACCGACAATGCGTTCATCGAAAGCTTTAACGGCAAGTTCAGGGCGGAGTGCCTGCGGGCTTATGGAGCAAGCGCACCCAATCAAAATCTAGACGATTGAGCCGTTCGGCGTCTCAATGTCGCCATGTCGAACTCACTCGTGATTCAGGCTTTGAAGGATAAGCGCGCGGAGATCCACGGCCGGATCAATGCCTACCAGGCGCAGATTGCCGAGGCGAAGCACGACCTCACGCATCTCAACGCTGCAATCCGACTGTTCACCGATGTCGACAGCCAGCGCGCCCGCTATTTGGTCAGCCATGGGTTCTTCAGAAAAGGCGAGATCGCCGATATTTGCGTGGTCCACCTTAAAGTGGATGGGGAACTAACGACGAAAGACCTCGCAGAGCGTGTTATGTGCGCCCGTAATCTCGACGCGTCCGATACGACTCTGCGGAACTCCGTCATCTTCAAAGTCGTCCAGGCGCTCCGTCATGCCGCGCGACGTCGGCTCGTTACCATGGTCGAGAAGCGCAAGGGCATGTGTGTCTGGGGTGCTGGGGAAAAGGTTAGCCTGCGCGTTGCCAGTAGCCCTTCCACGCGCGGCTGACGGATCCGCTAAGCGCGTTGCTGAGCCATTGATCAGCCAAGCCACCATTGCTCATGGTGCGATGATCTTCAAGCCAAGCTGCGTGGGCGGCATAGCCGCCCAGATAAGACGGTCCCACCCGATGATGCTGGCCGCGCAACATACGACGCAGCCGCGAAAAATAGCTCTCAGCGCCATTGGTATGCACGCCGTCCAGCAGGCTGTAGGCTTGTGAATGGTCGATCCGTTCGGCGCGAAACGGTCCATCGAGCAGATCCCAGTGCGCTACGGCGTCGGCCAGAACGACGCTCCGCGCCGCGATCCTTGCCTTCGCAAAATCTACACCCTGGCTCTCGCGGGTAAAAACGTCGGTCAGCGTGCGTCCACCCCTCTGACGTAGAGCAACGACGCTGCGCCGATCTCCCTTGCGATGGGCTCGCAACCGGCGATCCACCCGATTGGCATGCGCATTAGCAGGTCGGACATGACCACCGACGTACGCGCCATCGATCTCGACGGTGTCGGTCAAAATGAGGTTCTTGGTCTCAATCGACAGCGCCTCGCGCAGTTTGTGGGCCAAGACAAACGCCGTTTTGTAAGAAACGTCGATGCAGCGTGCGAGTTGGAGCGACGACAGGCCTTTGGCCGCACTAACAATGAGTGCGATTGCACCGAGCAGATCAACGAACCCCAGCTTATACGAGGCAAACATTGTGCCCGAGGTTACGCTGAACTGGCGATGACAGGCCTTGCACTTAAACTTCCGCCGCGTCGTGATCGCATAGGCTTTCTCACAGCCGCAGCGAGGGCAGACCGGCGATCCCTTCGTTTCGGGCCAGCGAAGTTGGCAAAAGTGGCGATAGGCGACCTCCTCGCCCTGCTGGTAAATCGCCTTAAGCGACAGCGTCCGAGCGGCAGCTGATAGAAGAAAGTGTTGCGCCATCGTGCCCACCCCTCGCTCAATACGATGCAAGGTGACAGATGTTCGCGCTGCGTTCATGGCCGACTTCAGGCGTTAATGAGGCTTGGTGCACTTGCTCCATAAGGCCGAGTGCCTGAACGCGCATTGGTTCATGAGCCTGGACGACGCACGGGAGAAATGCGAGGCTTGGCGTAGAGACTACAACGAGGTCCGTCCTCACAGCGCCATCGGCAATAAGCCGCCGATATCGCTCATCGACCGGTCAGGGCATGACGGCCCACCCTGACCCGCAGGAACGGAAAATTCCAGTTTCGCCCGGTCCAACAACGGGGAGCGGTTCATTAACCCGCGAACCGTAATTATGCCTGGATGGGAATTCGGGAGCAGGTCGCGCATCCTTAGACCACGTTGAAAAACTAATTAGATGCCTTAATATGCGATACCAGAAGCCACAGGCTCTGTTCGGCCTTGAAGTTGAGGCATCTTGATCCTGTGATTTGGGACAGGAGAGCTTCAGTTGAACGGCATAGGATTTCAGGCACTTATCGCGCAGTTGGGAGATCTGTCTGTGGTTCAGCGCGAGGCGTTGATCGCGGCTCTCAAAGGGCGTCTGCCCATGAGCGAAGCGGTGGTGATGATCGACACGCGTTTCAGCGCCG
>JBBRKD010000064.1:0-7329 GCA_038218255.1 Hyphomicrobiales bacterium
GAGCCAACGCAGACTTGCAGGTCCAAGTTTTGGCGACCCGGCCGCCCCGCCTGATAATCTGTTGGAACCGACCAAGACCGACGTAGCGGCAGCCTTTATTTTTGAAGAACTGCAATTGACCAAGCTGCTCCGGTTTCAGCTCGCGTTGCGCCAAGAACGTAATGATGTGAGCGGCACAGGCCTCGATATTTCCGATCCGGCTAACCCCGTTCAAATTGCCCGCGACCGCAACTTTAAGCCTTTCAGTGCAAGCCTTGGCGGGCTTTACGAATGGCCGCTGGGGGTGGTGGCGAGACTGACGGCACAATACACCGAGCGCGCGCCCGACGCAGCCGAACTGTTCTCAAAGGGACCGCATGAAGCAACAGGAACATTTGAAATCGGCAACACTGATCTTGGCATCGAAAAAGCACGCACGATCGAATTCGGTTTGAAGCGCGCTCAGGGAGAGCTGCGATTTGATGCCTCGGCGTTCTACACAAAGTTTGAGGGGTTCATTTTCAAGAACCTCACAGGCCGTCTATGCGATGATACAGCCGTTTCTTGTGGCGCGGGTGCTGACCTGAAAGAATTAGTGTTCCAGCAGCGCGATGCCACGTTTTATGGAGTTGAACTGGCCGCCCAATACGATATCGCTCCGATTTGGCGCGGCGTTTGGGGCGTGGAGGGTCAATTCGACGCCGTCAATGCGGAGTTTTCAAACGGCGAAAAGGTGCCGCGCATCCCACCATATCGGGCCGGCGGCGGCGTCTACTATCGCGACGGCAGTTGGCTCGCCCGCGTAAACGCGCTGCATGCCTTTGAGCAAACACGCCTGGGTGCGGAAGAGACCGCCACGTTAGGCTATACGCTGCTGAATGCTGAACTTAGCTATACCATGAAGCTCGCCAGTTCAGGAGCTATTGCACCCGAGATGACCATTGGCATCAAGGGCGAAAACCTGCTCGACGAAGAGGTTCGCAACCACGTTTCGTTCAAGAAAGACGAAGTACTTCAGCCCGGTGCCAGCGTCCGGGTCTATGGCAGTATCAAGTTGAACTGAACTGAAGCAGGTGCTCCGTCAGTCAGCGTCCGACGAAATGGCCGTCGAAATGGCCGTCGATGCCGATCGGTCAGCGGTCTCTAATGTCGTGAGCGGGACAACGCATCGGCGTTAAAACGCGTTTTCCAAGTTCTGGGTATCGCGTGGAACAGCGACAGCCACGGTCTCCACCGATGTTGGACGTGCGGGGCAGGTGCCAACGCGCTTCAACACACAGGAGAGTTTTATGACATTTCGCACAACGGCAATGCTGGTCCTTGCATCGACGTTCGTTCTGCCTTTGCAGGCAGCGCACGCGGGCGTGATTAGAGACAGCAACAGGTTGGCTTCGATCAAGTCGGTGGCCGAAAAAGGCGTGAAAGTCGCCAAAGACGGCGTCGCAATCGTCAAATTCGTTGGACCGTGCATTGCACGCAGGCTCACGGGCGGCAGGTGCTAGATCGACAAAGCGTCAGTCGCTTTTGCTGTTGATGCCGCCGTTCCAACTCGGGGATTGAATTGAGAGGCGAACTGAGCTGAGCGTACGGCTCAGTTCGCACCCTCGGGCTCAACGCCGGGTTCGACGTCGGTGCCGTCGCCGCCTCCGTCTTCGCCGATGTCGGAGATGCGTTCGACGGAGACGACCTTTTCGGTGCTGTCGGTTTTGAAGATGCGCACGCCCTGGGTATTGCGGCCCGCGATGCGCACATCGTGGACGGGGCAGCGGATGAGCTGGCCAGCATCGGTCACGAGCATGATCTGGTCAGAGGCTTCGATCGGGAACGAAGCCACCAGGGGCCCGTTGCGGTCGTTGACGACCATGGCGACGATGCCTTTACCGCCGCGACCCGATGTCCGGTAATCGTACGACGAGGAGCGTTTGCCAAACCCGCGCTCGGAAACCGTCAGCACGAACTGTTCATGGGCGGCAAGCTCGGCGATGCGCTCAGGCGTTAGTTCGACCGCGGCGTCAATGCCCTCGTCGTCTGGCTCGGGCGCAGCGATCGCGGCTTCGGCGTCGAGTTCGGCTGAGAGCGCGCGGCGTAACCCGGTCGCGTGTTTGAGGTAGGCTGCGCGTTCGGGTGCGGTCGCATCCACGTGCTTTAGGATCGCCATTGAGATGACGATGTCGCCATCGTCGAGCCGGATGGCGCGCACGCCGTCGCTGTCGCGGCCCTTGAACAGGCGGACTTCATCTTCGATCAGGAAGCGGACGCATTTACCAAGCGCGGTCGTGAAGGCGACGTCGTCCTTAGGTGTTGCGACCGCGACCTGGACGATGGCGTCGCCCTCGTCGAGCTTCATGGCGATTTTGCCGTTGCGGTTGATGCTCTCAAAGTCGGTGAGCGCGTTGCGGCGCACGTTGCCCTTGCGGGTGGCAAACATCAGTTCGAGCGCACCCCAGGTGGAGGCATCTTCGGGCAGTGCAAGGATGGATGTGATGCGCTCGTCCGTCTGGAGCGGGAGGAGGTTGACGAGAGCCTTACCCTGGCTGGTAGGACCGCCAGCGGGAAGCCGCCAGACTTTCATGCGGTAGCACATGCCGCGCGAGGAGAAGAACAGGACGGGCGTGTGGGTCGAGGCTGAGAAGATCTGCGTGACGAAATCTTCGTCGCGCATGGTGACGCCCGAACGGCCCTTGCCGCCACGCCGCTGTGCCCGGTACGTCGAAAGCGGCACGCGCTTGATGTAGCCCTTGTGGGACACCGTGACGACGCACTCTTCGCGCTGGATGAGGTCTTCGTCTTCGAACTCGCCTTCGATATCGAGGATTTCAGTGCGGCGGGGCTTGGCGAATTCAGCCCGGATGGCGGACAACTCACCCTTGATGATGTCGATGATGCGCACGCGCGACGACAGGATCGACAGATAATCTTTGATTTCTTCGGCGATCTTTTTGAGTTCATCGCCGATTTCGTCGCGGCCTAGCGCTGTGAGGCGAGCGAGGCGCAATTCGAGGATGGCTTTCGCCTGTTCTTCCGACAGTCGATAGCTTCCATCAGCATTGAGCTTGTGGCGCGGATCGGCGATCAGCTCGATCAACGGAGCCATGTCGCGGGCTGGCCAGTCGCGGCCCATCAGCTGCTCTTTGGCATCTGCCGGTGTCGGCGAGGTGCGGATCACGCGGATAACTTCGTCGATGTTGGCAACCGCGATCGCGAGGCCAACGAGGACGTGGGCGCGGTCGCGTGATTTACCGAGCAGGTATTTGGTGCGCCGTGTCACGACCTCCTCGCGGAAGGCCGTGAAGGCTGCAATCATATCCTTGAGGTTGAGCTGCTCCGGCCGCCCGCCATTGATGGCCAGCATATTGGCGCCAAACGTGGTCTGCAGGTCCGAGAGGCGATAAAGCTGGTTCTTGACGACGTCGGACGACGCATCGCGCTTCAATTCGATGACAATGCGCATGCCTTCGCGGTTCGTCTCGTCCCAGATGTCGGCGATGCCTTCAACGCGCTTGTCTTTGACGAGTTCGGCGAGCTTTTCAATCAGCGTCTTCTTGTTCACCTGATAGGGAATGGCGGTGACAATGAGGGCCTCGCGGTCCTTGCGGAGTTCCTCGACCTCAATGATGGCGCGCATGATGATCGAGCCGCGCCCGGTGTGATACGCCGACCGTATGCCGCCGCGCCCGAGGATGGTCGCGCCGGTCGGGAAATCTGGGCCGGTGACGATCGCCGACAGCTCGTCGATGGTGATTTCGGGATTGTCGAGGGTCAACATGCAGGCGTCGATCACTTCGCCGAGATTGTGCGGCGGGATGTTGGTCGCCATGCCAACCGCGATGCCGCCAGCGCCGTTGACGAGCAGGTTGGGGAACTTGGCTGGCAGGACGGTGGGCTCTTCGAGCGAACCGTCGTAGTTTTCCTTGAAGTTGATCGTATCTTTGTCGAGATCGTCGAGCAGGCTTTGGGCAATCTTGGCGAGGCGGCACTCGGTGTAGCGGTCGGCAGCAGGCGGATCGCCATCGACGGAGCCGAAGTTGCCCTGGCCGTCGATCAGCGGAACGCTCATCGAGAAATCCTGCGCCATGCGAACGAGCGCGTCGTAGATCGCAAGGTTGCCGTGGGGATGGTATTTGCCCATGGCCTCGCCCACGACGCGGGCGCATTTCATGTACTTTTTGTTCCAGTCGAGCCCCAGGTCCTGCATCGCATAGAGGATGCGGCGGTGAACGGGCTTCAGGCCGTCACGCACGTCGGGAAGGGCGCGGCTGACGATGACGCTCATCGCGTATTCGAGGTAGCTCGTGCGCATCTCGGCCGTGATCTGCACGGGACGGATGTCTTCGGGCTGGCGCGGGGGATCGGCGGGGCCGCCCTTCTTACCGTTCGAGTTGTCGGCCAAGGCTGTGTAACTTTCGCTGAGTGTTTAGACGCAGGATAAAACGGCGCGGGCGTGAGCCCTGCCGGTCCTGGGCAGACGAGTGATCTTTGAACCTAGCCTATCCTGCCGCAGACACCAAACCGGCTGGCGGGGACATCAACAGCAAATCGTCGCGGGCCGGTCGCTGGCCGACCGCATTGGCATCATAACTCATGCGTCAGCTGAGCGACTTGCCGCTGTGATAGGGCCACGTTAGAGCGCATCATGCGTCCAGGCGGTGAGTGAGCGCGACACCGCAACATGCTTCGCCCGGATCCAGGACCATCACATCAAGGATAAGCCATGACAATCAAATTAATCGCGGCGCTTGCAGCTGCGTGCATCGCCTGCACGGCGCCAGCGTTTGCGCAAACGAAGGCTGACGCCAAGGCGGTCGATATCCCGGCCGACTACTGGAAGAAGCAAAAGCCGACCCAGTATCTGGTCAAAGACCGCCTGATCGGGCAGTCGGTGAAGAACAAGGACGGCAAGGTGATCGGCGACATCGAGGATGTGATCGTCGGCGACGACAACAAGGTCGTGGGCATCGTTATGGGCGTCGGCGGGTTCTTGGGAGCGGGCGAAAAGAAAGTCGCGGTTCGCTATCGTGCCCTTGAATTTTCGGCAGTGGACGGCAAAAAAGTGATTACGCTGCCGAGCGCGACGAAAGAGGTTTTGGGCGCACTGCTCCCCTACGAGCGCACAGCGCCGCCGAAGTCGCTGCTGGACAAGGCCAAAGACAAGGCGATCGAGCTGAAGGACAAGGCCGGCGATGCGGCAACGAAGGTGAAGGAGGGTGCAGCCCCCCTCGTCGAGCAGGCTAAGGACGCAGCTAAGGGTGCCGTCGATAAGGCCAAAGACCTTGCAGCGCCCAAGCCAGCTGTACCTGCAGTACCGGCTGCCAAGCCCTGAACAGCGCGCGATTGCGTCAGCTGAGACACTGCTAAGACACTGAGAACCCGCCGGATCGCCCGGCGGGTTTTTTTGTTATCGCTGCTGTTGATGCCGGGCTCACATGCCCGATGAGCATCATAATGAACACCAATCGGCATTTCAGGCGGCTCAGGCCGCTCGCTAGGTAGTTCCAGACATGAACCTAGCCAGCCTGCCCCACCCTAAAATCCATTCAGGAGCCATGACCATGCGCCTTGCAATTCTTGCCGCTGCCGCCCTCGGCCTTGCCACCCAGAGCGCGCAAGCCGCCCAGTGCGGCGTTGTTCTCGACGAGCTTGCGAAAGCCATTTCAGGGCATTTGACAATGGCTCCCGACATGAAAGCCTCCATGCTGCGGATGGCCGTCCACAGCTACGATAGCTGCATGGTGGGCGACGCCAAATCGTCGGATGCCACGCGCGATACGATCATGCGTCAGATCAAGGAAAGCCTCGGCGGACGTTGATCCTTAACGACGGCTCACGAAACAAGTGACGACGAGGGCGCGTAAACCCGGATGAAGACCAGCACATTGATCGTGCCGCGCGGGTCTGCCTCTTCATCCGGACCCCTCCCCATGGAAATGCATCAGATCCGCTACTTTCTCGCCGTGGAGAGAGAACGCAACTTCAGCCGCGCCGCGCTCGCCTGTAACATCACGCAGCCAGCCCTGACGCGCGCGATCCAGAAGCTTGAAGGCGAGATTGGCGGGAAGCTGTTCAACCGCCAACCGGGGCGGATCGAACTGACCGAACTCGGCCGGGCGATGCACCCGCGTCTGGAGCAGGCCTATCGCGATCTGGCTGAGGCCTGCACGCAGGCCGGCGAAATGTTGCGATCGAGCCGCAACCGGCTCCGTATCGGCATGATGTGTACCATTGGCCCCTCGCGGCTCGTCGGACTGATCAGAACACTGCATGAAACGCTGCCAGACCTCGACTTGTCGTTGACCGAAGCCAAGGGGACGGCGGTTCTCGATGCGTTGCTCGCCGACGAAATCGATATCGGGCTGGCGGGGTTGCCGTCCTATCCCGATCAAGTCGATGTGTTGCCGCTGTTCCAGGAACGCTATGCTGTGGCGGTCCCGGTTGGCCATCGGTTTGCGAACGCGCACGAAGTGACACTCGCCGAGCTGGATGGCGAAGCCTACATCGAACGCACAAATTGCGAGTTCGACGCACACTTTGAAGCCTCCCACGGCGAATGGCCCATCGATGTTCACACCCGCTATCGCAGCGGACGGGAGGATTGGGTCCAGGCCATGATCAGTGCCGGGCTGGGGTTGGCGATCCTGCCAGAATCCTATCCCGTGATCGACGGCGTTGCCAAATGCGGGCTTATGACCCCCGTGGTCGCGCGGACCATCAGTCTCGTGACGTTGCGCGACAGAACCTTTTCGCCGACTGGCATCAAATTGCTGCAGGCCATCCGCGCACAAGCGTGGGACTGAGAGCCGCGCGTCAACGGAATGACGGAGAGATCACGTCCTTGGAGCGCCGTTTCTTTGACGACCCGCGTTACGATCGCGCGCGGCTGCCACTGGTTGATCATGGCGACGGTCAGGATCTGCAGCACCGCCCACGTCAGGGACCGCTCAAAACGCCGAAAGCATCACTTTCAAGCCCAAATGGCATTTCCGCCCCCGCATGCCGATGCCTACACGGTGGGGAGGGACCGCAAAGCGACCTGCACACGTCCATTTTGACGGCGCTGGAAGCGCACAGCGCGCCCAATCAAGACCATTGAACTGGAGATGACCTATGTTGAAACTCGCTGCTGGTGCGCTAGGTGCCATTCTGCTGTTCGCCATGCCGGCCTCTGCCATGGATTGCGGCAAGATGCTGGACAGCCACACGGGCGAAATCATGAAGATGACCAAGGCGTCGTCTGAGAAAAAGGCTGCCCTCCAGCGCATGGCGCTGCAAGGTTATGATAGCTGCGTCGCAGGCGACATGATCAGTGCGGAAAAGTTCTTCAAGATGATCATGGCGGCGGGAAACTAAACCCGG
>JBBRKD010000065.1:0-7320 GCA_038218255.1 Hyphomicrobiales bacterium
GCCTCTCATGGAATTGATCTTCAGAGTGGCATAACGCCTTTGCGAGGCTTGTAGAAGACAAAGGTTCCTATATCGCTAATGCGCGATATTCAAGTGGTTTTCATCGGCGGAAAAGAACGGGCGCCCTGCGGCCAACCGATCGCGGCCAATTCGACGGTTGTCAGGCAGGCAAAGTAACGGAGGTTCAGCCATGTGGTGCTATGATCTATTGGCGTCGCCGCTTAGGGCTGTTGTGGCCGCGCCCGCGACATTTGGCAGATGAACCACGCCTGAATGTCGCATTCAGCCAGCATTCAATGCGAACCGGCCAAGTTCAACTCAACCCTGATACAACACCTTCCCCGGTGTCTTCCTTCTGGGCGCAGCGGTCAGGGACGCTGCGCCCTCACTTCGTGGGCTGACTTCACAAGCTGCTCATCGGGTCAGGCGTTTTCACGAGCGACCTTGCATTTAAAGTCGCGCTTTGTTCTGTCCTGTGGCGCGCTCGAACTGTGGCGTCGATTGGCTGACGCCGCTTGCCAGACCTCTCGGCCACACGCCTTGGCCAAGTGTCACAGGCAATTGCCTTCAAAGCGCCCAGTCGCTACGGTCCGGCGGCCCAGCCCAACAGCGCGCGTGCCGTGTTCGGCACGTCTGCCCCCGCGTGGCTAACCTTTCCAACTAGGCCTTTCCAACCAGGATCCAGGTACTCATGACATTCAAGCTTCCGGATTTGCCGTATGCGTACGATGCGCTTGCACCGTATATGTCGGCCGAAACCCTCCAGTTCCATCACGACAAACATCATCTCGCCTATGTCGACAATGGCAACAAGCTCATCATCGGATCGGGCCTCGAAGGCAAGAGCCTCGAGGATGTCTGTCGGGCCGCCTATACGGGCAAAAATGCGGGGCTCGTGAACAACGTCGGCCAGCATTATAACCACCTTCATTTCTGGAACTGGATGAAGGCGGGTGGCGGCGGGAAGAAAATTCCCGGTACGCTGCAGGCCATGATGGATGGCATTGGCGGGTTCGATAAGGTCCGCGCCGACTTCATCAATGCCGGCGTCACCCAGTTCGGGTCGGGTTGGTGCTGGCTCGCCATTCGGGACGGCAAGTTGGAAGTGATGAAGACACCCAACGGCGAAAACCCGCTGATGCATGGCGCGCAGCCGATTCTGGGTTGCGACGTCTGGGAGCACAGCTATTACATCGATTACCGCAACGCACGGGCGAAGTACCTGGAAGCGTGGTTCGACAATCTGGTCAATTGGGAACACGTCGAAATGCTGATGGGCTGATCGGACGCAGCCGTTGGTCAAATGCGAAGAAGGCCGCCCACGGGGCGGCCTTTTTTTTGGCGGACACATCAGAAAATCTTGGGTTGCCACCAGTGGAGAGCTGGGCGAATGAGGTCAGGCATGATCAACCAGACGAGACCCAAAGCGACGGCGAGAATAAGAAGGCCGCCCAAAATTATCCCGGTCAACGGCACCCGGTAGCTCATCCCAGTCCCGGGAATGCCGACCGAAACCGATCGCTTCTGGGTCCCGATATTTGCGGTTGCACCGTGCCCACCCAAGCTCACGCTCACGCCCGACTTGGACAGATTGAGCCACACGCCTGGAAAAATAGGGATACGTTTCTGAAAGCGAAAACCCATCGGGTCCTCCTGTTGGCTACCAACACCTCTTGGCTTGTCGTTACACCCATTTCCACCGAGTCGCCACATCGTGCCAGACCTAATTGTGCAAGGCCTGGGCAAAAACAGTTGTTTCGTCATGACGGGTGCGGATGCAATCGAGACCGTAACGGGGCTTCGAGCGAGGACCGGCGAGGGGTCTACGCGTCCGGCGCCGCGTCCGCCGCATTGACGCGTGTTGGACGCGCGGGTGATACCGCTCGGCATGCACATCCGCGTCATTCCCCTCGTGGTCGCCACGGCCCTGTTCATGGAGAACATGGATAGTACGATTTTGGCGACGGCCTTGCCGACGATCGCGCGCGATCTGGGCGTCGATCCGATCTCGCTCAAGCTCGCCATCACGTCGTATCTGGTTGGCCTTGCGATCTTCATTCCGATCTCAAGCTTTGTTGCCGACCGGCTCGGCGCGCGCACCACGTTTCGCTGTGCGCTCATTCTGTTTCTGGCCGCATCCATTGGCTGCGCCTTCTCGACGTCGCTAGCCGGGTTCGTCGTCTGGCGGTTCGTTCAAGGCATCGGCGGGGCGATGATGACGCCGGTCGGGCGGATGGTGATCGTGCGCTCGGTGCCAAAGACGGAACTCGTGGCCGCGCTGGCGACGCTCACCATTCCCGCGCTTATCGGCCCGATGATGGGGCCACTGCTCGGCGGGCTCATCGTCACTTATACCGACTGGCGTTGGATTTTCCTCGTGAATATCCCGATTGGCCTTCTCGGCATTCTACTTGCCACGCTCTATTTCACGGATGAGCGCCCAAGCCCGACCCCGCTCGACGTCAAGGGGTTCATTCTGTGTACGTGCGCCCTGCTCGGCCTCATCTTGGGCGCAACCGCGCTCGGCCGACACGTTGCCCCCGACTGGGCGATTGCTGCCGCCTTCGCCACGGGGCTCTTGGCGGCTGTCTTCTATGTTCGGCATGCCCGCGTGACACCCGCGCCGCTACTCGATCTAAAGCTGTTCCGCCTGCCGACGTTTGATGCCGGGATCATCGGCGGGGCGTTCTTCCGGATCGGCGTTGGCGCGTCGGCATTCCTGTTGCCGCTGATGCTGCAGTTGGGGTTTGGCTATGAACCGCTGACGTCGGGGGCATTGACGTTCGTTGCGTCCATCGGCGCGCTCGTCATGAAGGTATTGGGCGGCCCGATCCTGCGCGCTTACGGCATCCGGCGGGTCCTAATCGTCAACTGCGTGCTGGCGGTCGCCTCTATCGCGGCCCTTGGCTTCCTCACGCCGACGACGCCATCGCTCGTGATGCTGACCATCATTCTGCTGGGCGGGAGTTTCCGCTCGCTCCAGTTCACCTCGATGCACGCGCTCTCCTATTCCGACATCGAGACGCGTTCGGCGGGTGCTGCCACCAGCATTTCGAGCGTGGCGCAGCAGGTTTCGCTCAGCATGGGTGTTGCGATTGGTGCGCTCGTGCTGGAGCTGTCGCAAGGTATGCATGGGCATGCGACGCCGCAAACCGGCGATTTTGCGATGGCGCTTTATGTCGTCTCGGCGATCGCGGCGTTGTCGATCTACAAGATGGCGACCCTGCCTGATGATGCAGGACACGCGCTGATGGACGCGCACAACAGCGCGAAGAAACCGCCCGACACCGAGGGCTGAACTCGAGAGACACTGACATGCTGAAAGCGACGCTCGCATCCCGTGGCATGGTGACGGCGCCCCATCATCTGGCGGCCGAGGCGGGGCTCAGCGTCTTGCGCGACGGTGGCAACGCGGTCGAAGCGATGGTGGCAGCCGCCAGCACGATCGCCGTCGTATATCCCCATATGAACGGCCTTGGCGGCGACAACTTCTGGCTCATCTCGCATGGGGGCAAACCGCCGATCGCGATCGATGCCTGCGGCGCGGCGGCGGGCGGTGCGACATCGGAATTTTATGCCGAACGGGGTGTTGCGGGGGCCATTCCGTCGCGGGGGCCGCTGGCGGCGTTGACGGTTGCAGGCGCGGTGTCGGGTTGGCAGGCAGCACTCGACCTCAGTCGCGCGCACGGGGGCCGCATGCCGGTCGGGCGGCTGTTGGCGGATGCGACCCACTATGCGCGGGCAGGGTATCCCGTGAGCGGAACGCAGGCGCGCAACGCGGTTGCAAAGCGGGCCGAGCTTGAGCCGGTCGCTGGATTTTCAGAGCAGTTCCTTCCCGGTGGCAAGGCTCCTGAGACGGGGGAGTTCTTCCGCAATCCGCGGCTAGCCGCAACGCTTGATCATCTCGCAGCCGTTGGTTTGCAGGACTTCTACCGGGGTGATCTGGCCCGCACGCTCGCTCAAGAGCTCGCGGCTGCGGGAAGCCCGATGACGCTGGCCGATTTCGAACGCCACCGTGCGCTGACGCTTAATCCGCTCGCCGTCGCCCTCCCGCATGCCGACGTGTATGGCATGCCCCCGCCAACCCAGGGGCTCGCGTCGCTGATGATCCTCGGGCTGTTTGAGCGCATCAAGCCAGCGACGGCCGACGGATTTGCCCATGTGCATGCGCTCGTGGAGGCGACCAAGCGCGCGTTCCTCGTTCGCAACGCCGAAGTGACCGACCCGGCCTTCATGCGGGTTGATCCGCGTGCCTTCCTCACGCCCGGCGACCTTGACGCGCGCGCGGCGACGATTGATCTCACGCATGCTGCCCCGTGGCCCCATGTGGCTCAGCGCGGCGACACGGTGTGGCTCGGCGCGGTTGATCGCGAGGGAACGGCGGTCAGTTTCATCCAGAGTGTCTATTGGGAGTTCGGCTCCGGCATCGTGCTGCCCACGTCCGGCATCGTCTGGCAGAACCGGGGGACGTCGTTCAGCCTCGACCCTGCGCACGTGAATGCGCTGCGCCCGCACCGGCGTCCGTTCCACACCATCCAGCCCGCGATGGCGCTGTTTGGCGACGGACGTGTCATGCCGTTCGGCACCATGGGTGGCGAGGGCCAGCCGCAGACGAAAGCAGCGTTGTTTACGCGCTATGCGACCTACGGGCAGGACATCCAAGCCGCGATCACGGCCCCGCGCTGGTTGCTCGGCCGGACGTGGGGGGCTGCAACCGACGGCCTCAAGATCGAGAACCGGTTCCCAGACGACGTTATTGCGGCACTGCGTGCGGCCGGTCATGAGGTTGAGGTTGTGGGCGCGTTTGAAGAAATGATGGGGCATGCGGGCGCGATCGTCCATCACACGGCTGGCGCGCGCGCCGGGCTGCTCGAAGGGGCGAGCGATCCGCGCAGCGATGGGCATGCGGCCGGCTGGTAGGATCAGAACACGCACCCCGGGCGGTGTCGCCCAAGGGTGCGGTCCAGGGTACGCACTCGTTAGCGCATCAGGCGCAGCCGCGAATGGCCATGCAGCGGCGATAGCGCCACGAGAAGCCCCAGCGGGCGCGGCATTCTGAAGCCCAGCGGCCGCAGTAGCTGCGGTACCCGACCGGCTCGAGCAGCGAAGAACTTGCAACGTTTGGCTGAGCGGTCTGGTTGAGCGGGGCCGCAGAGGCGTTCGTTGTTGCGGCGAGCAAGGTCAGTGCAGCGATCGTCGATAGGAATGTCGTCTTCATCATGGTCTCCACGTCAGTTCCAAGCCCCTGCCTGAAACAACGTGAAGTGACGCCCTGTTCCGTCGCGGCTGGGTTCGGCGTATCTGCGGAGGGCTGCCGACCAAGTTGCCCGCCTACCATCCGATCGCGCGGGGCAGCCAGGTCGCAAGGCCCGGGTTTCGATAGAGAATGACGATCGCCAGCAGCTGAAGACAAATGAACGGGACCACGCCCTTATAGATGGCGAGGGTTGGCACTTCGGGCGGTGCGACACTGCGCAAGTAGAACAAGGCCCAGCCGAACGGCGGGGTGAGGAACGACGTCTGAAGGTTCAAAGCAATGAGTGCTGCGACCCAGATCAAATCGACGTTCATGGCCTGCAACAAGGGCAGAAAGAGCGGAACGACGATGTAGCTGATCTCGATCCACTCGATGAAGAAGCCCAAGACGAAGATCAGAATTAACATGAAGATTAAGACACCGTCGACGCCACCGGGCACGACCTTGAACATGTCGGCAACAAGCTGCTCGCCGTGGAGCCCCCGGAACGCGAGCGCAAACACCTGCGCACAAATCAGAATGAACATCATGCCGGCCGTGATGCGGGTCGTGGCCAGCGTCGTCTCGCGCAAGACGGAGAAGCTAAAACGGCCAGCGAGCATAACCACGAGGATTGATCCGAGCGCGCCCATGGAGGCTGCTTCCGTGGGGGCTGCAATCCCGCCGACGATCGAGCCGAGAACCGCGAGGACGAGCGAGATCGGCGGCAGGCCGATCTTGAGGGCCTTGATGGCGAGCTGGCCGCCCGTCATTGTTTCGCGCTCTGCAAGCGTGACGGGTGGCACCATGTCGGGACGGAAAATGCCGAGCATGAGCAAATAGATGCAGAAGATCGCGGCCAGCAGGAGGCCCGGAAACAGCGCGGCCGAAAACAGCGTGCCGACCGACTGTCCGAGGATGTCTGCGAGCAGGATCAGGATCGTACTCGGTGGGATGATCTGACCGAGTGTGCCGGACGCGCAGATCGTTCCGCACGCGGTTGGCAGGTGATAGCCGCGACGGATGAGGGCTGGCAACGTGATGAGCCCGAGCGTCACGATCGTTGCGCCGACGATGCCTGTGGTCGCGCCCATCAGGACGCCGACGAGAATGATGCCGACCCCCATGCCGCCGGGCCGCGATCCGGCAAGATGACCGATGACGTCCATCAGGTCGTCGGCGATTTTCGACTTCTCAAGCATGACGCCCATGAACACGAAGAGCGGGATCGCAATCAGTGTGTAGTTGGCGATGATGCCGTAGATGCGGGAGGGCAGGAGGTCGAACAAACCGGCGCCAAAGCCGATGTAGCCAAAGACGAGACCGCTGATGGCGAGCGTAAGCGCGACCGGTACACCTACGGCGAGGAGCACGAAGAACGAGACGATGCACAGGATCGCCAGAATTTCAGTGACGGGCATTTAAACCACATGGCTCGCTGATTTGATCTTGATGGATGGGTCGATGACCGGCACGAGGGCGCGCAACATCGCTCCGACGGACTGGATCAACAACAGCGAGAAGCCGAGCGGCAGCATGGCCTTCAAGATCCACCGATGCGTCAGGCCACCCGGGTCGGGAGATTTTTCGCCCATCGCATAGGATTGCATCACGTAGGGGATCGAGAGCTTAAGGAGGATGGCCACGACGATGACGACGAGGACGGCCGACACAAAATCGACGATGCGCTTCAAGCCGTCGGGAAACCGGCCGTAGAGAATGTCGACCTGGACGTGGCCGTCTTTCAAAATCGCGTAGGACAAGCCGAGCATGCAGATCGGTGCCATCAGGTGCCATTCGAGCTCCTGCATCGCGACGGAGCCGCTGCGGAACACATAGCGCATGAGGACATTGGAGCTCATGACAAGGACGAGCGCGAGGGCAAACCAGCCGGTGATCTGGCCGATACGATCAATGAAAGTGTCGAGCCTATCGGCGATGCGAAGGAGGCGGGTGGTGGTCGGCATGGTGGAGACTGCTCGCAAGCGGCTGTGACGGCAGAAGCAAATCGGCGTACGCCGATTGCATCCCGCGACCTAGAAAGGCGCGGGATGCATCCGGGCGTGCAACCGATGGGTGGACTA
>JBBRKD010000066.1:0-7297 GCA_038218255.1 Hyphomicrobiales bacterium
GAAACGAACCCTCCCTTCACGATCGCAGGTGCCCATGGCGGCGCCGTTCGCTGAGCGACGACGTCCCACGGGATTAAGTTGCGGTCGTTGTCAGTCCCGTTTCGTTCCCAGCAAGCCCGAGTCCGATCCGCGAGGCTGCGAGAGCACGCGCAGTAGCCTCCAAAGCCACTTAACCTTCTTGAATACAAGACTTTGCTCGCTGCGGCTGGTATCTGTCTGCTCACGCACCAGAAATCCGCGGCGCGAGGCAAAATGCATCAAATGATCGAAGACGCGTCGTATATAGCGCATGGGTATTGCCTATTATGGAAACCCTGGCTCGTCACGATCCACGCTGGCTCTGATTTTCTCATCTTTGCCGCCTATTTCGCCATTCCGGTGGCGATCTGGATCTTCGTGAGAAAGCGGCCGACGCTGCCACTTCAAAACATCGCCTAGCTATTCGCGGCTTTTATTCTCCTGTGCGGCCTCACCCATCTCATCAATCTGGTCACACTGTGGTGGCCCATTTACAAAGTCCAGGGTTACGTAAAACTTGCGACGGCTCTGGTGTCGGTCGCAACTGCGCTGGCGATCTTTCCCCTTATTCCCAAAGCGCTGGCGATTCCCACCCCGGATGATCTGAGGGCGGCCAACCAGCGACTGACGGCGGAAGTGCTGTCGCATATCGAGACGTTGCGCGATCTCGAAACGGCCAAAGGCGCCCTGCAGTCACGCGTGGCATCGCAAGAGCAGGAGCTCAGTCGGACACAGGCAATTCTGGCGGCCGTTAGCGAAACGACACCCACGTTCATCTATGCCAAGGACAACCAAGGTGCCTTGGTCTACGTGAATGCTGCAGTCCTCCAAGCCCTCGGCCGCACTCTTGAGCAAGTCATCGGCAAAACGGACGCCGATTTTCTCGTCGATCGTGGGCAGGCCGAAGCCATCATGGCCAACGACCGGCGCATTCGGGAAACCAAAACGAGTGAAACACTCGAAGAAAAAATCGATACACCAGATGGAACGCAAAGAACCTTTGTATCGACCAAGACGCCGCATATCAGTCCCGCTGGCGATACGATCGGGTTGATCGGTGTGAGTATCGACGTCACGGATCGGAAATCGCTCGAAGCGGAATTGTCCGCGAGTGAAGAACGTCTCCGCTTAGGCAGCGAAGCCGCGCGTTTTGGAACCTACGAGTTTTATCCAGCGACGGGACAGCTGATGTTGTCCGACCAGCTGCGGGACCTGTTTGGCGCGGACGCGGGAGAGGAGACCGGGAAGGCATGGTTTCTCGCCCAGATACATCCAGACGATCGCCAAAAAGTTCCGATGTTTCTCGGCGACCAACTCGCAGCCGACGCGCGCTACGAACAGGAATACCGCGTTATCCTGAAATCGGGCGGCGTGCGCTGGCTGCTGGACCGCTGTGCCGCGCGCGCCTCCGCGACAGGCAACAGCGCAATTGAGCGCGTGACGGGTGCCGTCGTGGATATCACGGATCGCAAGTTGGCCGAACAGCGTCTGGCGCTCCTGATGAGCGAGTTGGCCCATCGCGGCAAGAACCAGATCGCCGTGATTCAAAGCATCGCCAACCGCAGCTTGACGGGGAACCGCACACTAGATGAGGGCCGGGAGATTTTCCAAAACAGACTTCTCGCGATCAGCCGGAGCATGAGCAATCTGAGCCTCAACAGCGTGCACTCGGCCGACCTTGCCGCGATCGTGAAGGCGGAACTCGAATCCGTCTTGGATCGGGTGGATATTTCAGGGCCAACGATCCCACTTCGGTCGAGGCCTGCGCAAAACTTCTCGCTGTTGGTCCACGAACTCGCCACCAACGCCATTAAATACGGTGCCCTCTCGGTGCCCGGCGGCCGCGTCGACGTCAGCTGGACCTTGCGCGGCACGAAGTTGCGGTTCGACTGGCGTGAGCGCGGCGGACCCCCGGCGAGCCCGCCGACACGCAAAGGGTTCGGTACGGTCATCATCGCCCACAACATCGCTGCCGAATTCCAGACCGACGTCGAGATCGACTATGGCCCGACGGGACTGGTCTACGGCTTCGACGTCGGGCTTGCGCTGATTGCAGCCGAGCCCGACTAACGAGGCGGCATGGTCGCAGCCACTGCGAGCGCAGCGACGCCCATCGACAGACCCCCACAAAGACTGAGGGTTCGGGAGCTGCGCTCACGAACGGGTGTGAGGCCGGAGCGCTGCTCAGCGCGACCACGAAAACACAGCCCACGCGCGCAGCAATCGACCCCGCTCGCACAGGATGACCCCGCTACCCTTGCCATTCCGCGCCGTGTGCCGCATCACGCGTGCGCCATGACACAGACCCCAGCCCCACAGTCAACGCCCGAGCAAACACCGAAGCTCCGCGCCGACGCCCCGCGCCACATCCCCGTGATGCTGGCCGAAGTCCTCGCAGCTCTGGCGCCAGCCGACGGTGACCTCCACATCGACGGCACGTTTGGTGCGGGTGGCTATAGCTCGGCGATCCTGGACGCCGCCGCCTGCCGCGTGATCGCCTTTGACCGCGACATCACGGCGGTCCGCGCAGCAGCCGACGTCTACGCCCGCTACCCCGATCGCCTGAACGTCATCCACGCGCGCTTTGGCGACATGGAAGCGCTCGCCCGCCTCGAAGCCACGCCCGATAATACGCAAGCCCTGATCGGTCCGTTCGCCGACGGTGTCGTTCTCGATATCGGCGTCTCGTCGATGCAACTCGACGAGGCGGCGCGGGGTTTCTCGTTTTTGCACGACGGACCGCTCGACATGCGGATGTCGGCGGCCATCGACCCGCTCACCGGCGAGACGAGCAACGCGGGGCCGTCGGCCGCCGATTTCCTCAACTCCGCTAACGAGGAAACCATCGCCAACGTGCTGTACGACCTTGGCGAGGAGAAAAAATCCCGGCTCATAGCGCGCGCCATCGTCCACGACCGCGTTTCGACGCCGTTCACGACAACGCGCCAGTTGGCAGGGCTCGTGTTCCGCCTGCTCGGCGGGCGCAATGCCGACGGCAAGCACCCAGCCACCCGCACGTTCCAGGCGCTCCGCATCCACGTCAACGACGAGTTGGCCGAGCTTGAAGCCGGTCTCAGGGCGGCCGAGCACATTCTCAAGCCCGGCGGTCGCCTCGTCGTGGTCACGTTCCATTCGCTGGAAGACCGCATCGTGAAGCGCTTCTTGAAGGACCGCACGGGCACGCAGGCTCAAGGCTCGCGTCATCTCCCGCCGTCCCAGATGAGCGCGGCGGAGAAAAATTCAGGCCCAAGTTTCCGATTTGTTAACTCCAAGCCGTTAAGTCCTGGTGAAGCTGAATTGGAATTAAACCCCCGCTCCCGTTCGGCACACCTACGGGCCGCGATCCGGACCGAGGCCCCGCCGCGCAACGCACTGCCACGCGACCCCTGACGGTCTGAGGCCCCACCGCTGACGGCCGCACGTTTGCAACTGCAAAACATGAGGACCCGTCGATGCACACGCTCACCCTCGCCGCAGCCTTCCTCGCATTCTCCAGCGCCTTTCTGGTGTATGCGCTGAGCTACGATACCCGCCTGATCGAAGCTAAAGTCCAGGCCGCCGAACGTGCAGCTGACCGGGCCCGCAGCGACATCGCCATCCTGCGCGCCGAGCGGGCCCACCTGAGCCGCCCCGAACGGATCGAGCCGCTGGCTCGCGCGCTCGGCCTTGCACCCGCGACCGATCGCCAGTTCGTGTCCAGTCGTGCTCAAAACGCGCTCGCCGACGCAGCCCGATAGTCCCGCCCCATGCTGATCCTGGCCAAACCGAGATCGGCCAACGACGCGCCGGTTGTGCGTTCAAAACCGACCCGCGCGCCCGTTCGCCCCCAACCCGAGCCTGCGCGCCACACACAATCGGGCCTCGTCGTTCTGACGCTGGGCGGATTATTTTTGGCGGTTGCAGCCCAGCTTGTGCGTTTGACGCTCACAGCGCAGGTGCCGCTGACGGCTGCCATGGTCGAGCCGGTCGCGATCAGCTATTCCCGCCCCGACATCGTCGACCGCAACGGGCGATTGCTCGCAACCGACGTGGAAGTCCATTCGCTATATGCCGATCCAGCCAAAGTCCTGGATGTCGACGAAGCATTGGAAAAGCTCAGCGCCGTGCTGCCCGATCTCGATAGCTCAGAGTTGCACAAAGCGCTGTCTGACCGCGATCGTCGGTTCGCCTGGGTCCGCCGTGGCCTGACCCCGCGCTATGCTCAAGCGGTCCATGATTTAGGCCTCCCAGGCTTTGCCTTTCGCAAGGAACTCCGCCGCGCCTATCCGCTCGGGTCGCTGGCAGGTCATATTCTTGGGCGCGTCGATGCCGACAACAAGGGACTAGCTGGCATCGAGCGCCACATCGACGATACCGTCGGCATCGACCCGGTTCACGCCGCAAGACCATCCGAAAAGCCACCCGTCCGCCTCTCGCTCGACATCGGCGCACAGGCGGCCCTCGAAGCAGAACTGGCAGACGCAATGCAGCGCCATACGGCGCCGGCAGCCGCAGCCCTCGTGATGGATGCAGCCACCGGCGAGATCGTGGCGGCGGCCTCCCTCCCGCGGGTCGATCCCGCCCGCGCGGGCGACGCGCTCGATGCCGTCAAGAAGGACCGGCTGCAAGGTGGCACGTACGAACTGGGCTCCATCTTCAAGATGATGACGGTGGCGATGGCGCTCGATCGCGGCCAGGTCACGCCCCAGACGCTGATTGACGTCAGAACCCCGCTCAAGGCTGGTCGCTTTGAGATCGCCGATCTGCACGCGCTCGGCCGCCCGCTCACGGTGACCGAAGTGTTCCTGCACTCATCCAACGTCGGCGCCGGCATGCTCGCGCTCGATGCGGGAACTTCAGTGCAGCGCGCGTTCCTCGCCAGATTGGGCTTGCTGTCCGCCATGAAGACGGAGGCGGGGCCCGTAGCAGCACCACAAATCCCCACCCGTTGGGACCGCACTGAGACGATCACGATATCCTATGGCCACGGCCTCGCGGTCGCCCCGATCCAGTTCATCGCCGCAGCTGCCGCCCTCGTTAATGGCGGTGTCGTTCCAAGCCCGACGTATCTTCGCGCCAAGACGAAGCCACAGCTCGATGCCGCAGGCCCGACTCTCTCACCGGTCATCTCGAACGAGACCACCGCCGCGATGCGGACTCTGATGCGCAGCAACGTCACAGAGGCGAGCGGCACCGGCAAACGGGCGGAGGTCGCTGGCTACGAGATCGGCGGCAAGACGGGCACGGCCGACATTCCAGGCCCGCGCGGTTATCGCCAGGGCGGCGTCATCTCCTCGTTCCTGGCCGCGTTCCCGATGTCGGCTCCGCGCTATGTTGCGCTCGTTATGTTGTTTGAGCCAAAGCCCTCGGCCGATTCGGGTGGCAAGGTGCTCGCTGGCGTCACGGCAGCTCCCGTCGCTGGTCGGCTCATCGCCCGCATCGGCCCGCTGCTCGCGCCTTGACGCGAGCCGCACGTTTGACGGCGATGTTAACCACTCCTATGAACCCTCTCAAGGTTCGGCGATTCCCGCCGTGGACGTGATTCGCACGGTCGAGACAGCTCCGCATGACGCAGGTTTTGGCGCGACTATTAGGCCCGGAGGTTGTCTGCGAACGCGGCGACATCCAAACGCCGATCACAGCCATCACCTCAGACAGCCGGACGGTGGCACCCGGCGCACTGTTCGTCGCGATCCCTGGCACCAAGGTCGACGCGTCCCAGTTCATCGAACAAGCCCTCGAAAAGGGTGCCGCTGCGGTTGTGGTCGGTGAAAACGTCGCCTGTCCCACACGTTTCACCGGCCCCATCCTTCGCGCCGCCGAACCCCGTCTGGCGCTGGCCAAAATGGCTGCGCGATTTTACGGCCCCGGCCCCGACACGATCGTCGCCGTCACCGGTACGAGCGGCAAAACCTCCGTCGCCGAATTCACCCGCCAGATCTTTGCCCACGCGGGCCATCGCGCGGCATCCCTCGGCACACTCGGCGTCATCACGCCCGATGGCGCGCGTTATGGCACCCTGACCACGCCCGATCCGGTCACGCTCGCCCGCACGCTCGCTGAGTTACGCGCCGACGGCATCACGCATCTTGCAATGGAAGCGTCCTCCCACGGCCTCGACCAATACCGCCTCGACGGCGTGAGACTGACAGCGGGCGCGTTCACCAACCTCGGCCGCGACCACATGGACTACCACCCAACCGTCGAACAGTATCTAAATGCCAAATTGCGCCTGTTCCGCGAACTCGTCCCGGCGTCCCATCACGCAACGATGGTCGTCAATGCCGATGGGGCCTCAGCCGATGCCGCGATCGAAGCGGCCAGCGCGCGCGGGTTGCCTGCGCTGACGGTTGGCCGTCACGGCCGCACGCTGCGGCTCGTTGCGAGCACGTACGAAGGCTTCAGTCAGCGATTGCAGATCGAAGCCGACGGGCAGGTCCATGACTGTTTACTGCCGCTCGTTGGCACCTATCAGGTTGAAAACGCGCTCACAGCTGCTGGTCTTGCGATTGCCGCTGGCATCGAGTCCGCCCAAGCCATCGCAGCGCTCGCCCACCTCAAAGGTGTGCCCGGCCGCCTGGAAATTGTTGGCGAGGCGCGCGGCGGCCTCGCCGTTGTCGATTACGCCCATAAACCTGAAGCCCTGACCGCAGCACTTGAGGCACTTCGACCGTTCGCGACCGGCAAGCTCATCTGCGTGTTCGGTTGCGGGGGTGACCGCGATCGCGGCAAGCGCCCGATCATGGGCGCGATCGCCGCCGACAAGGCCGACGTGGCGATCGTGACCGACGACAACCCGCGCACCGAAGTCGCAGCCGCCATCCGCGCCGAAGTCCTCAACGGCAACGTAGCCTTGCGCGAAATCGCCGACCGGGGCGACGCCATCCGGTCCGCAGTCGCCATGATGGGCGGTGGCGATGTGGTCGTGGTGGCAGGCAAGGGCCACGAGACCGGTCAGATCGTCGGCACAACCGTCCATCCGTTCTCCGACCACGCGGTCTTGGCCGCAGCGCTGGCGGAGATCGCGCCATGACCCCCACGCTTTGGACCTTCGACGAAATCATCACAGCCACCGCTGCATCTCTCGACCTAGAAGCCCAAACAACGGGCGGTCTGGCGGGTGCCCCGCCAGCAGGGCGCGAGGCTGGCCCCGCTCGCGCAGCGACCGCCGTAACCGGCATTTCCATCGACACCCGCTCACTGACCCCCGGCGATCTGTTCGTCGCGCTCAGCGATGCCCGCGATGGCCACAACTTCGTCACGGCCGCGTTCCAAGCGGGCGCGTCCGCAGCCCTCGTTG
>JBBRKD010000067.1:0-7163 GCA_038218255.1 Hyphomicrobiales bacterium
TTTGACGTCGAGGCCTTCGATCGCGTCTATATTTCCTACGCGGTGTCGATGATCCCGCCGTGGCAGGCCTCGCTCGAACAGGCGCTGGCGGCAGTGAAACCGGGCGGGTCGTTGCACGTGGTCGATTTTGGCCAGCAGGCCGATTTGCCTGTGTGGTTTCGTTCGGGACTTCGGTCTTGGCTTGGGAAGTTCTCGGTGGAACCGCGCGCGGGACTAGAGGTTGAACTGGCGAAACTCGGCACAGCGACCGGTGCTCGGCTTAATTTTGAGCATCTCCATCGCGATTATGCGCAATTGGGCGTGCTGAGGAAACCGGCACTGACGGTCAGCTAAATAGGTATTGGACGCCGAAAAACCCAGGCGCGAGGACGCCGGTCGACCACAACACAGACGACAGAATGTTCGCGACCTGGAATTGGAGTTGCGGAAGCGCGTACATGCCAGCAACCACGGGAATGACCGCGCGAATGGGGCCGAAGAAATGGCCCGCAAATACGCCGAATGCGCCGTATTTGTCGAAGAAAACCTGTCCGCGTGGCAGCATGTCGGGGTACTTCGAGAACGGCCACATCGTTTTGATCTCGTCTTTGTAGTAGGCGCCGAGCCAATACGAGACCGCGTAGCCAAGCACGCTGCCGATCACAGCACCCAGCCACATCGGCAGAAATGCGAGGCCGCTCGCTCCCACGAGCCCGCCGATCCCGAGAAGAATGACAGTTGAGGGCAGCAGGAGGGACACGAAAGCGAGGCTTTCCCCGAACGCCAGCGCAAACACGATCCAGGGTGCCCATGCCTCGTGCGTGCGCACGAAGTCGACCACCGGCTGGACGTACTGTTCGAAATTCACGGGCGGCAACCTTTGCTAGGGCGAAACGGTCGACGGGCAGGGCGCCATTGCGATGCTCGTGAGGTCAAAGCGCGTGCATCGTTTAAGAGGCGCACAAATCCCGTCAACCATAACGTGGGCGCTCGCGACGGGCGATGCAAGTGTTATGGGTGTCGGGCCTATGCCCGCTTGCAGCGTCGGCCCATCTCGTTGTTCAACTCGCGGCTGACTTCGGCTGCAAATATGGCACCGCGTGACACCTGTGCAGGCGTCAGCCGACCCCCGGCACTGCGCAGCGACACCGGCGCGCCATCGGCCTCGCCTCGGCCGCGTGCCAACTCATCGCACGACAGTTCCTTCTTCTTCGTCCTCATGGCGAACAATCGCACGCCAGAGGCGTAAGCTTCAGGTGTCGGCGTCTCTTTCATCCACGAGCGACTGTTGTCGGCCACGAGTTGGCGCAGGAGGCCCTGACGGCGGTTGATGCATTCGAGGCTGTCGTCGACACAAGAAAATGCGCCTTTGGAAAACTCG
This sequence comes from Hyphomicrobiales bacterium, assembly GCA_038218255.1. Lineage (GTDB taxonomy): Bacteria > Pseudomonadota > Alphaproteobacteria > Rhizobiales > Hyphomicrobiaceae > JANXVY01. The sequence goes on from JBBRKD010000067.1 coordinate 1,361, forward strand.
ACTGGTGGATCGCTGGTCGCGCAGGCTGCAAGAAGGAGGCCGACAGCGATCGCGGCACAGATGCACCGATGTCGGGGCGCCAAGCTGAAAGCAGACGGGTTCGTGACGGCCATTAAGCGCCTCTTGTCGTTCCAAGCTGTTCCACCTAGAAGCGGCGGATGGCGGAGTGAGGGCAGCACGGACGATGCGCGCCCCCGAATCGTTGAAAAAACCTATCGGGAGATACCATGCTTCACGCCGTTCGCATTCATAGCTATGGCGGACCCGATGTGTTGACCTACGAGGCGGTCGATGTGCCGATGCCGGGACCTGGCGAAGTGCGCCTGCGCCAAGGGGCGTGCGGCCTCAACTTCATCGACTGCTATCAGCGGTCGGGCTCCTACAAACTGCCGGCGCTTCCTGCGGTGCTCGGGATGGAAGGCGCTGGAGAGATTATCGCGTTGGGCGCGGATGTGACCGATATGAAGGTTGGCGACCGGGTGGCCTATGCCATGGCCGTCGGGGGATATGCTGAAGAACGCAACATCGCAGCTGCCCGCGTCGTGCCGGTGCCTGCTGCGATCGACGATGCAACGGCGGCGGCGATGATGCTGCAAGGCATGACCGTGCGCTATCTGTTCCGCCAAACGTACCCGGTCACGGCCAAGACGGTCATGCTGTTCCATGCGGCCGCTGGTGGCGTCGGGCTGATTGCCTGCCAGTGGGCGCGCGCAATCGGGGCGACCCTCATCGGGACAGTTAGCTCGGATGAAAAAGCCGCCATGGCGCTGGCGGCAGGTGCCACGCACGTGATCAATACAAGCCGGGAGGATTTCGTTGCCCGCGTACGCGAGATCACGGGCGGGGCTGGCTGCGATGTCGCCTACGATTCGGTTGGGAAGGATACGTTCCCAGGTTCGCTCGACTGCCTGAAGCCACTGGGGCTGTGGGTGAGCTTTGGTAGCGCATCGGGGCCGGTGCCACCGATTGAGCTCGCGATGCTTTCGGGGCGGGGATCGTTGTTTGCGACACGGCCGACGCTTGCAACTTATATTGCTAAGCGCGAGGACCTGCTGGCCAACACGGCTGAGTTGTTCGGCATGGTTGAAAGCGGGACGATCAAGATTTCGGTCAACCAACGCTACCGTCTGGCGGACGCAGCGCAAGCGCATCGTGATCTTGAAGCCCGCAAGACCACGGGATCGTCTGTGCTGATCCCGTAATCCCAAATCCCCTAATCGTGCTCGCTGAGGCGGGCCGGGTCGGTTTTGAGGCCAGTGACGGTTTCAAGCGCGCGGCTCGCCAGAACTTTGGCCGCCAGTGATTTGCGCGACAAGTCGTAGAGCGGATCGGCGGCGTTTGCTGGTGCGCTAGCCTTAGCGTGAGCCGTCACGGGGTCTGGAGCGTCCACCGTCTGCGGCCCGCGCAACATCATTGCGGGGACAAACGATGCGGTGCTCGTCAAAGGTGTCTCGCTCGCGCAGCCGCCGAGGGCAACGATCATGCAGATCGCGGTGCTGCCGACTGTGATCGACCAGATCCGTTGAGTGTGCGCGCGTCTCATCGCCATTTCCCCGCTGCGGACCAAAAGATGCCGCCATTCCCAGCCATGGTTGCGGTCATAACCCCTAAGAACTGAACCCAAGCTGAATGCCGCCACAGTGTGAGCATCCTTTGGCCCAGCTTGTCGATCGCATGGCGACATTCGCAATGCCGGTTGCACCGCGCGCGTTTGTTCTTGCTCCGAGACAATTGCGCATCAGGCCGCCGAGGGCAAGTCCGGGATGCCACGTATCAACAGCTGCCTGAAAATGCTGAGATTTAAGCGCAAAATGCTGGCCTAAGGGTTTGGGTCGGGATCAGCAGCGCGCGAACAAAGACGTGACGCAGGTCCAGGACTTTTCCAATGCGGTCCCAACGGCATGTCCGGCTTTTTTGAGCCCATCGCCGGCAGCCTGGGTCGTTTCCTTGACCGTCGTTTGTGTTTGATCCCAATCTTTTTTCGACTGTTCAGCTGCCGATTTTGCCAACGCCTCAACCGTTTCCGGCGCGCGAGTGGGTGCGGGAGCAGGCGCTGGAATCGGTGGGGTCGCGCCAACGGCTTCAGCTGCGGCCGGTGACGCCGAAGCCGGGGCGGCGAGGGGAGGCAGCGGCAGCCCAGCCGGCAACGTGACGGTCACGAGCGGGGCATCGCAGGGAGCTTGAGCGCGGATCCGGTCGACGCTGCAGGACTTGTGGCCGCCGCGGGCCGCCAAATCCGTGATGCACAGCAGCTGAAATCCGGGCACGTTGACGGCACCTGTCTCGTTGGCAAGCTCGCAACGATAGAGCGCGGGAGGATCGGCGCAGGTCACGCACAGCTGAGCAGCGCCCGCTGGAACGGCCCCAAGCATCGTCAGACCATATCCAAGGTTTCGCACAATGGTCACCGCATACAACTCCAGTGTCGAGGGCGAAGGCATCCCATGTCGTGTCCCGTGGATCAAGCGCCACAGTTCTGGCCGGACGAAGGCGACCTCAACGAAGCCTTCATCGCGCCAACATGACGGACGCTTGCCAGACGCAAGCCGTACCTCTAAGAGCAAACACTGCGTTGGAGACGTGGCCGAGTGGCTGAAGGCAACGGTTTGCTAAATCGTCATACCTCTCAAGGGTATCGAGGGTTCGAATCCCTCCGTCTCCGCCAAGGTTCTTGATCTTTCGATCTGTAAATGGCCATGAGCGTTGCGGTTCATGGCGGCCGCAATGGGCGATGATTATACCGGTTGGCCTTATTTCCATCCGCTACGGCGTTGGGGGCTCGCTTGGAAACAGCAAACTCGCGTCGCCGTAGGAATAGAACCGGTAGCCGTGGCTGATTGCATGCGCGTATGCCGCATGCATCGTGTCGAGGCCGGAGAACGCTGCGACCAACATGAAGAGCGTTGATCGCGGCAAGTGAAAGTTCGTCATTAGCGCGTCGGCAGCTTTGAAGGTGTAGCCTGGCGTGATGAAAATCGCGGTATCGCCCCTGAAGGGTTGGATGACGCCATCTGCGCTCGCCGCGCTCTCCAAAAGCCGCAACGCTGTGGTGCCGACGGGGATGATGCGCCCTCGACGCGCGCGCACGCCGTTGAGTTTTTGGGCGGTTGCCGCGCTCACCTCCCCCCATTCGGCGTGCATGCGATGGTCGAGCGTGTCGTCGGCCTTCATCGGGAGGAAGGTTCCAGCACCCACATGGAGCGTGACGAACGTATGCTCGATGCCAGCCGCCGTCAGTGCGTCTACGAGGCTCGGCGTGAAATGGAGACTGGCCGTGGGCGCTGCCACCGCGCCATCGCGGGCGGCAAATATGGTCTGATAATCGATCCGGTCGGACGCTTCGGCTGGGCGCTTCAACGCGATATAGGGTGGGAGCGGCATCGCACCGATTTCGGCGATTTTTGCGTCGAGCGCTGGCCCCGACACATCAAAGGCGAGATCAACTTCTCCGGCGTCGCCTTTGGCGGCAACGGTCGCCGACACGAACGTGTCATGGGCCGCTCCCAGGCCAAACAGAACGCGATCGTGCGCGATCAGCCGCTTAGCCGGACGCGCGAAGGCCCGCCAGGTTTCCGCATTGATCCGCTTGATCAGGTTGAACGCGACTTTGGCGGTGACGCCGTCGCGCACGCGCACGCCTTCAAGGGCTGCCGGAATGACCCGGGTGTCGTTGAACACAAGGCAATCGCCGCGCCTAAGTTGCCCGGGCAGGTCTGTCACTCTGTGGTCGGCCAGCGCTGGCGGGTTTACGACCAGCAGGCGTGCTGCGTCGCGCGGCACCGCCGGGCGGAGCGCGATTGACGCGTCGGGCAACTCAAAATCAAACAGATCGACGCGCATCAGATCGTATCCCGGTGGTGCCAGCGTGGAGCGACGGCAGGGACACAGGACGTCCAGATCCGCCATCTGCTGCCTTGCGTGAAACGCTCAGATAAGGCAACTCTCATCCTATGGGGAGACACGAGCGAGCCAGTGCCCGGCGGTGGGTTCGTGCGGCAACGCTCGGATTGCTTCTGCTTGCGCTCGTGGCCCGGGGCTTGGTTCCTGCTGGCTACATGCTCGCGCGAGCCTCGTCTGACGACAGCCTCCTGACGATGACGATCTGCACCAGCCATGGTCCGCAGCAGATCGCAGTCCCCGACGGTTTGAACCCAAAGCCCGATCAGAAAGCGCCGCTCGCGGCCATTGAGCCGTGTGCCTTTGCGCACGCCATTGCGTCGGGCGGGCCACCGGCGGATGTCGCCACGTTGGCCCATGCCATTTATCCCCACGCGAAACTGGAACGCGCCGTTGACAATTTGATTGGCCAACGCGTGGTGCTGGGCGCGCCGCTTGGATCACGCGCGCCACCTCGTCTGAGCTGAGTTGAACCGCAGCGTCGCTGCTCCTTAGCGATCAGATCCCATCTTTATTCGAGGTTTCCCATGCCGGTCCGGCTCGTCGCGCTTCCGCGCGCGCTCATTTATGCCGTCACGTCCTCTTTGCTTGCCACCAGCGTTGCCTTCGCCCACGGCGATCATGGCGGAGGCGGGGGCACTGTGCTTCCCGCTGGCGTCACGGTCGTAACCGCCGAGATCGATTATACGTCTTTCAGGCCGATCCCCGACGCGCGGCTGTCGGACCTGTCGGCGCAGGGCGTCGGCGAAGTTCACAGCCTGCGTGAGATCGCGGTGCCTTCGATCAGCATCGGATATGGGGTCACGAACGACATTACGCTCGGGCTGCGGTTACCGTATCTCGCCAACCGCGAAATCCGTGAGACCGATCCCGACAACGGCGGCGTCGATGCGCGCGGCGGTGTCTATGGTTTTGGGGATGCAACCGTGACGGCGACCATCCGGTTTTTGCGCGACGGAAGCGCCGGCTTCGACGCGGCTATCATCGCTGGCGTCAAGCTGCCGACCGGCCGCAATGACGCACGCGACAAGAGCGGCGTGCTGTTTGAAACCGAGCACCAGCCCGGCAGCGGTGCGTTCGACGGCTTGCTCGGCGTGGCGGTCGCCAAGCGGTTCGGCCCGTTCGGGCTCTCGGCCAACGCGCTCTATGCGTTCGCTGGCGATGGCGACCAGGACACGAACCTCGGCGACCGGTTCAGCTACGGTGTCGCGGTGTCGGTTCGGGTGTGGAGCGGCGCGGGCTTTGGCGGAGCACAGCCGATGAGGCTTGGACCTAAGCGACCTGCGGGCATCATGCACCACGGCGGCCACGATCATGCCGCGCCAGTTGCGGTGGCGTTTGCCGACGGGGCGTCCTCGCTCGATCTCACGCTGGGCCTCAACGGGGATTGGCTCGACAGGCAGACGGTGGCCGGCGTCCGCGACGACAACACCGGTGGCCACGTCCTGTATGTGTCGCCCGGTCTGCGCTTTGCCACCGGCGGTACCACGACAGGCGTGACGTTTGGCATTCCAATTGCGACGCACTTAAATGGCATTCAGTCCGATCCGGATTGGCGCGTGACGTCGAGCTTTGGCGTCCGGTTCTAGCGATCGGACGCAACGCTCGGGTCGGTGTCAGGCCGATCCTGGCGCGGGCGCTGGACCGGCGGGGGCGATGGGGCTTATAGCGTGCGCTTTGCATTCAAAGCGACACGAGAGGCTGCCCGTGCACGACATCAAGGCCATCCGCGACAACCCCCAAGCGTTCGACGCTGGGCTCAAGAAGCGCGGGCTTCCAGCGCAGAGTGCCGCGCTGCTTGCGCTGGATGCGGCGCGGCGGGGCAATATCTCCGCGCTTCAGGACGCGCAGTCGCGGCGGAATGCGGCGTCGAAAGAGATCGGCAAGGCTAAGGGCGCAAAAGACG
>JBBRKD010000068.1:0-7136 GCA_038218255.1 Hyphomicrobiales bacterium
CAGGGCGGCGAAACGTTTGCTCGACCGCTGGATTGTGCTGGCCAAATGAACAAACTGGACGAAATCTGCGCGACCAAGCGCGAAGAAGTAGCCGCGCGCAAGGCATCGACTTCTCGGGCCGACCTCGATGCACGCGCGAACGGGCAGGACGCGCCGCGGGGTTTCCGTGCTGCCTTGGCGGCAAAGGCCGCCAATGGGTTCGGATTGATCGCCGAGATCAAGAAAGCCTCCCCGTCGAAGGGCCTCATCCGTGCCGACTTCGATCCGCCAGCACTGGCGCGCGCCTATGAGGCGGGCGGGGCGTGCTGCCTCTCGATCCTGACGGACGCGCCCTCGTTCCAAGGCGCACCGGAATTCCTGATCGCCGCCCGGGCCGCCGTCACGCTGCCGGTCCTGCGCAAGGATTTCATGATCGACACGTATCAGGTCGCCGAAGCGCGCGCGTGGGGCGCCGATTGCATCCTCGTCATCCTCGCCGAAGTAGACGATGCGACGGCCCGCGATCTGGTCTCAGCCGCGCGCGACTGGGGCATGGACGCACTCATCGAAGTGCATGATGCAGCCGAGATGGAGCGCGCCCTTCGCCTCGACAGTCGCCTCATCGGCATCAACAACCGCAACCTCAAAACCTTCGATGTGTCGCTGACGACGACCGAGCAGCTCGCCCCGCGCGTTCCTGCAGGCAAAATCGCCGTCGGCGAAAGCGGGATCGCGACGCCTGCCGACATCGCGCAGCTAAAGCGCGCGGGCGTTCATACATTCCTCGTCGGTGAAAGCCTCATGCGCCAGCCCGACGTTACCGCCGCAACCAAAACGCTACTGGGGGCTGCATGAGCGGTGAACTCTCTCACCTCAACGCGCGCGGCGAAGCGCATATGGTCGACGTGTCAGACAAAGCGATCACAAGCCGCTCGGCAATCGCGGAAGGCTTCGTTGCGATGCTTCCCGCAACGCTTGCCATCCTGGAAGCTGGCAACGCCAAAAAGGGCGACGTGCTCGCCACCGCCCGGATCGCTGGCATCATGGCGGCCAAACGCACGCACGAGCTGATCCCGCTGTGCCACCCGCTCGCGATTACCAAGGTCACAGTCGACTTCACGGCGTCCCAGTCCCCCCCTGGCGTCCATGTCCAGGCCGAAGTTCGCGTGACCGGACAAACGGGCGTCGAGATGGAAGCCCTCACGGCCGTCTCGGTCGCCTGCCTCACCATCTACGACATGCTGAAAGCCGTCGACAAAGGCATGAGCTTTTCAGGCATCCAACTGCTGGTCAAAACGGGCGGCCGGTCGGGCACCTATGTTGGCCCCTCCGGTCCGGTCCAAAAGGACGGCTGACCCGATGGCTGCTGTGCGAACTGTTGCAAAGGCGCTGTCGGTTGCCGATGCCCTGGCTCAGATCCTCGACGGGGCGGCCCCGCTGGAGGCTGAGACCGTAACGCTGGTTGATGCACGCGGGCGCATCCTGGCCGCCGATCTTGCAGCACGCCTGACCCAGCCCCCATTCGACGCGTCTGCCATGGATGGGTATGCCGTGCGCGGGTGTGACGTTGCGATGTTGCCAGCAACGCTGTCCGTCATCGGCGAAGCAGCAGCAGGCGCGGGCTTTCACGGCACGCTCGGTGCTGGCGAGGCCGTCCGCATTCTGACAGGTGCGCCGTTGCCGCGCGGGGCCGACACCATTGTGATCCAGGAGAACACCGACCGCGCCGGACCGGTACTGGTGGTGCGCGACGGCCAACCCGATGCAGCCCACATCCGCCCACGCGGCGGCGACTTTACGAGTGGGCAAATCCTGCTTAAAAGCGGCCGCGTGCTCGATGCCCGCGCACTGACGCTCGCAGCAGCCGCAGGCCACGCAACGCTCCCCGTGCGCCGCCGTCCGCGCGTCGCGATCCTTGCAACCGGCGATGAACTCGTCCCACCCGGAACCATGCCCGGCGCCGACCAGATCGTCTCATCAAACCCCATCGGCCTTGCAGCCATGGTCACAGCGTTCGGCGGCGAACCGATCCTGCTTGGCATCGCGCCCGACACGAAAGCCGACCTGATCGCTGCACTTCGCCGTGGTCACCATGCCGATATCCTCGTGACAACGGGCGGCGCATCCGTCGGCGACCACGATCTCGTGCGCCCCGCCTTGGCTGAACTTGGCATGTCGCTCGCGTTCTGGAACATTGCAATGCGGCCTGGCAAGCCACTGCTGTTTGGCCGCCTCGGCGCACAGCGGGTTCTCGGCCTGCCGGGCAATCCCGTATCGGCGCTCATTTGTGGCCGCGTGTTCCTATGTCCGCTCATCGGGGCACTGCTGGGTCATATGCCGCCAGCCCTCGCCGAGACCGAAGCAGTGACCACGGCGGCGATCGAAGCCAACGGCCCGCGCGCTCACTACATGCGGGCGACCCGCTCCAGCCCGCCCGACGGCAAGCAGAATGTCGTGCCACACGTCACGCCAGCCGCCTCCCAGGACAGCTCGCTGCTCGTGCCGCTCGCCCAAGCCAACGCGCTGATCGTTCGCACCCCGCATGCCCCAGCCGTCCCGCCGGGCGGCAGTGTCACGGTGCTGCCCCTCGACTTTTGAGCTCGTCGTGCACTTTTTGCGTTCACGCTGTCGATTTTGCTTGCGGAACACAAGTGGAACGCGTAGCCAACATTCTCAAGATTCATGATTTGTGCCGCAACGTTCAGGGCAAGGATGCACCATGCTGACCCAGAAGCAAAAAGACCTCCTGCTGTTCATTCACGGCCGCATGCAGGACAGCGGCGTGCCGCCGTCGTTCGATGAGATGAAAGACGCGCTGGAACTCAAGTCGAAATCGGGCATTCACCGGCTGATCATGGCGCTCGTCGAGCGTGGGTTCATCCGCCGCCTGCCCAACCGCGCGCGCGCCATTGAGGTGATCAAGCTGCCTGAAAACAGCCCGCCCGCCGCAGGTTCAGAACGTCGGGTCGGCTTTCAGCCGAGCGTGATCGAAGGCAGCAAGCCCAAGCCGTCGGAAATCCGCGCGCCCGCGTCCGTCATCGTCGATAGCCGCACGGTGTCTGTGCCCGTCATGGGGCGGATTGCGGCTGGAACGCCGATTAGTGCCATTCAGAACCACACCCACGATATCGCCTGTCCGCCCGACCTGCTCGGCAATGGCGAACATTTTGCCCTCGAAGTGCGCGGCGATTCGATGATCGAAGCCGGCATCCACGATGGCGACACCGTCATCATCCGCCGCTGTGAGCAAGCCGAGAACGGCGACATCGTGGTTGCCCTGGTCGAAGGCGAAGAGGCAACCTTGAAGCGACTGCGCAAAAAGGGCTCGACGGTGGCGCTCGAAGCGGCGAACCCCGAGTTCAAGACCCGCATCTTCGGTCCCGATCAAGTCGACATCCAAGGCCGCCTCGTCGGGCTCATCCGGCGCTACTGAGCGTGCCGCGCTTGGTCGCCTTTGCTGACGGGCGCGCCGGAGCGCTCTCTGATACACTGGGTATCTGAGCCAAAGGACCAGAGTCCTTTGGCAATGTTGGCTCGTCAACGGCAGCCATGGCGTGCGGACTGGCGTTAAATCAGCCGCGCTGGTCGAACGGCACGAGATCGCGGTGCGTTTCGCCCAGATAGAGCTGGCGCGGGCGGCCGATGCGCTGCTCGGGATCTTCGATCATCTCGCGCCACTGGGCGATCCAGCCGACCGTGCGGGCAATCGCAAACAGCACGGTGAACATCGACGTTGGGAAGCCCATCGCGCGCAGCGTGATGCCCGAATAGAAGTCGATGTTGGGATAGAGCTTCTTCTCAATGAAATAGGGGTCGCTCAGTGCAATACGCTCGAGTTCAATCGCCACCTGCAGGAGCGGTTCGTTCTTCTTGCCCAGCGCATCGAGTACTTCGTGGCAAGTCTGCTGCATCACCTTGGCGCGTGGATCGTAGTTCTTATACACGCGGTGACCAAAGCCCATCAGGCGGAAGCCTGAGTTCTTGTCCTTCGCCTTGGCCACAAATTCGGGGATGCGATCGACGGTGCCGATCTCTTCGAGCATCTGCAGCGCGGCTTCGTTCGCGCCCCCGTGCGCTGGCCCCCACAGGCATGCGATGCCAGCGGCGATGCACGCAAACGGATTGGCTCCCGACGATCCCGCCAGCCGCACCGTCGAGGTCGATGCGTTTTGCTCGTGGTCGGCATGCAGGATGAAAATCCGGTCGAGCGCGCGGGCCAACACCGGGTTGATCACATATGGCTCGCAAGGTACCGCAAAGCACATCTGGAGGAAGTTCGAAGCAAAATCCAGATCGTTGCGCGGATAAATGAACGGCTGGCCAATCGAGTATTTATAGGCCATGGCGGCTATCGTCGGCATCTTGGCAATCATGCGGTGGCTGGCGATGGTGCGCTGCGCCGGATCGGTGATGTCGGTCGAGTCGTGATAGAAAGCACTGAGCGCTCCAACGACGCCGCACATGACCGCCATCGGGTGCGCATCGCGCCGGAAGCCCGTGTAGAACTTCGTCATTTGCTCGTGAACCATCGTGTGGTTCGTGATCGTCTTCTTGAAGGCCTCGTATTGCACTTTAGTCGGCAGTTCCCCGTGCAAGAGCAGATAGCACGTTTCCAGGAACGACGCGTTGTTGGCCAGTTGGTCGATAGGATAGCCGCGATAGAGCAGGACACCCGCATCGCCATCGATGTAGGTGATGCGCGATACGCAATTGGCCGTGGACGTGAAGCCCGGATCGTACGTGAAGCAGCCTGTGTCCTTGTAGAGCTTGGCGACATCGATGACGTCGGGGCCAACGCTGCCTGAGCGAACGGCCATGTCGCATGTCTTGCCATGCAACGTCAGGGTCGCTGTGGTATCGATCCCCGGCGTCTTCACGGATTTATCATGGATATTCATTCTGCTTGGCCTCCTAACGTCGCCCAGTCCGACCCAATCCGTCGCCCGGACGCTCGCTGCAATGCAACAAGACTAACGCACCTGCGACGAAAGCGCCACTTTATCTGACGGTGCATGATCATGCCGTTTGGGTGTCGGGTCGCTGCACTCTCGGCATCGCGACGGTCGCGTGGTCAGGCTTCAGGGCAACCGGTATTACCCATCGTCTGCGTCGCTCTCTTGGGTCGATGGGGTGCCCGTTGGTGGATCGATGTCGTCGTCTTCATCTTGAGGACGCACCTGCTCTCGGCCGGATGCAATCATCGCTTGGATTGCAAACTGTGTCAGCCGCGGCGTCCGCCTCGCAGCGTCTGCGATCCCACCGTCAACTTTCTCAAGCACCCTCGACCAGGGCCGGTTACCCCTGATCGCTGCGACCGTGTCAACCCGCAGCTCTCCGCGCACGACCGTGATCGCATGCGCTCCCGCACGCCGGATGGCCGTTCGATCGATGACGAGCGCAGGCTTGGTGCAACTTTTGGGGCGCGGAATATCGAGCACGAGAATGCTCGCCCGCGCACAATCCTCCGCGAGGCCAGACGCATGGCGCGTGACGGCGAGCCGTTGGTGACCAAGCGCCGCCGTGCAACCGCTCGCATCACAACTGAACCCGCGCCCGATAGCCACGTCTTTGGCCGCCCGCGCATCGCCGTCGGCTTCGAGCCATCGGGAGAGTTCAAATAGCGACCGCACAGCGGGAATCGCCGAAAGGCTCCGGCCATCCACGCGCGCTGCAATTAGCCGCCCGTCGCGGCCAATCAAAACGTCGGGGCGATCGAGCGTCGGCGATAGTGCAAGCCCGATCGCAATCAACGGCACGCCGAGCAATCGCCATCGGGTGCGCCACAACAGCAGCCAAAGCCCCCCCGCCAGCATCGACAGAAACGCACTTTGCGGGATCGCCACCACGGCAATGACAGCACCCGGTAACTTTGCCACGGCGTAGGCAATTGCCGTCATGGCATCGATTCCAAGGCCTGCGATCCACAGCGGGGCAGCTTCCAGTCCAAACGGCATCACAAGCAGCGTTGCGAGAGCCGCCGGCATCACGATCAGATCGCAGATTGGCAATGCGACGAGATTGGCAATCATCCCGTATTGCTGGCTGGTATGAAACTGATAGGCAGCGATGGGAGCAACAGCTGCCGTTGCGATCAGCGTCGAGAGCAAGATGCCCGCGATAAACAGCACGCCACGCATGATCGGGCCGCGCTCGACGTCGCTGCGTCCGAGGCGCTCTTCCCGGCGGCGAACCGCTTCGTAGGCCGAAACAAGGGCCACAACGGCGGCAAACGACATCTGGAAGCCAGCATCCAGTAAACTTTCAGGCCACACCACCAGCAGGGCGACGGCCGCAAAGGCAACGTTGCGCAGCGCGAGGGCTGGCCGTTCAACCAGGATCGCAAAAAACAGGATCGAGATCATGATGTAGGACCGGACCGTGGCAAACGACGAGCCCGAAATCAGCAAATATCCAAGCGCCCCGAGGGCTGCTGCGACGGCGGCCCATTTCTTGATCGGATGTCTGAGTGCGATCGCTGGAACGGCCGCCAGCGCAATGCGCACGGCAAAAAACAGCGCGCCCGCCATCACCACCATATGCAGGCCGGAGATCGAGAGGATGTGATAAAGCCCGCTGTCGCGATAGGCGCTGTCGGTCGCCTGGCTGATCCCGCCGCGCTCCCCTGTGATCAGTGCGTTGGCGATGCCCCCCGTTTCCCCCGGCAATGCCGCAACCACAGCGCGCCCGATCAGAATGCGCACCCGTTCGATCGCCGCCGGCACGACCAGTTGCCACGGCATGGCACCGGGCGCTGGATCGAGCTCAGCGGCGCGCGCAGAAAACCCGATGCCGCCGAGGCCCAGGTACCACGCCGTGCGCCCAAAATCGAAGCCGCCCGGTTGCGACGGCTCGGCGGGCGCTGCCAACGTCGCGCGCAACCGCACGGCGTCGCCGGGCTTCAATCCCGGCAACGTCGCCAGCGTGCGGATGCGCACCCGGCGCGGCAGCTTGTCAGGGGCCAGATCACCAACACGTGTCACCCGCACCGTGATGCGCTGCCCTTTGGTCGGCTTGGGCTCGACCAGCTCAACGAACCCGCGCACCTCGGCATTCGTGATTTGCCGCTCAAGTACCGGGGCCCGCACCCATTCCGTGCGCGCTTTTGCAATCGCAAGCCCAGCGGCTATCAGCAGGAGCAGACTGGCCGCAAGGCCGCT
>JBBRKD010000069.1:0-7100 GCA_038218255.1 Hyphomicrobiales bacterium
TCGACAACTGCTACATCGAAGTCGACAGCAAAGAGCGTCCGATCATGGATGGTAGCTCAGCTCCCTTTGTGGACGCCATCGACGAGGCTGGTATCAAGGAACTCAATGCACCGCGCCGCTTCATCAAGGTCTTAAAACCCATTCGCGTCGAGGACGGTGACTGCTGGGGCGAGATCTCGCCGCATTCGGGCTTTCACCTGGACGTCGAAATTGATTTTGAATCGCCCGTCATCGGCAAGCAGCGCATTTCGCACGAGATGAGCCCCGGCGTGTTTCGCCACGAACTCTCCCGCGCCCGCACCTTTGGGTTCATGAGCGATGTGGAGCGGCTTTGGAAAGCCGGTTTGGCGCTGGGTGCAAACCTCACCAACACGGTCGCGCTTGGCGACGATCGCGTGATCAATCGCGAAGGCTTGCGCTACCCGCAGGAATTCGTCCGCCACAAAATGCTCGACGCGGTTGGCGATTTGGCGCTGGCTGGACTGCCGCTTCTGGGCGCGTTCAAGTCGGCGCGCGGTGGGCATCGTTTGAACGCCAATGTGCTCAAAGCCCTTTTCGCTGACAGCGCCGCTTGGGCTGTGGTGCAGGCACCACGCACCCGCGATCAATACACATTCGGGCCGAGCATCGGGATTGCTGCCGCCGGCGAATAGTCTTTCGCGAACCAGGATGCGCAACGCACCAACCAGGACGTGAGCCGAGTGATAGGCGCAAAACGCGGGATGTCGCTGTATTTCCGCCGTTTTTTGGCCTAAGGCTCATACGCGTTGGGGATTCGGTGTCGCGATGTCGCCGAGCTGTCCGGCGTCGCTTAGGCCGCCTTATCATCCGCCTAACAAGAGTGGACTATGGTCGTCATGAAGCAGTGGACACAACGTCTGGCGAAGATCGTCGCGCTATCGGCGGCGTTGTCTCTCGCCGCCTGCGCTTCGTCTAACGACCTGTCGAAGGCGCTCAATCCCGACCCTCCCGAAAAAATGTTCGCGGATGCGGATGCCCTGGTCGGGCGTGGCAATTTCGAGGAAGCGGCGAAGAAGTTCGAAGACATCGACCGCGATCACCCGTATGCGCCCGAAGCCCGCCGCGCCATGGTTATGGGCGCGTTCGCCAACTACAAAGCTGGCAAAACGCCCGAAGCGATCGCAGGCGCTGAGCGCTATTCCACGTTGCACTCGGGCACCAAGGAAGCAGCACTCGCCCAGCACATCATCGCGTCCGCCTACTTCGACGACATCAAGGGGCCGAACAAAGACCAGGGCGCGACGAAAAAGGCGCTCCTCGCGCTGAAAACACTGAAAACCCGTTACCCTGACAGCCAGTACGCCAAGGACGCCGACAATCGCATCCGCGTGTGTGAGGACAACCTCGCCGCCGCCGAGATGGAAGTCGGGCGCTATTACATGAAGAAGCGCCAGTTCACCGGCGCGATCAACCGCTTCAAGACCGTCGTGACCGACTACCCCACGACCGCTCACGTCGAAGAAGCTTTGTTTCGACTGACCGAAGCCTACATGGCGCTCGGCATCAAGCCCGAAGCACAGAACGTGGCCGCTGTCCTGGGGCACAACTTCCCTGAATCAAAATGGTATAAGGACAGCTATCAGCTCCTCGCGTCCGACGGCCTCACACCTCAGGAGCAAGGCGGCTCATGGATTTCCAAAGCCTGGAAGAACTTCCCCAAGCTCGGACTCGGCGGCCCGTTCTGATCGTGGATGCGCGGCGATTGAGGGCATAGGTGATCGGCACCCAACGGTGTGCTAGAGCTGGCGCATGGCAAAGTCGAAGAAACCCACAAAACCCTCGGCTGAAAATGAAGCGGCAGCGATTGATCCCGTCGCGCGTGCTGAGCATGAGCGCCTGACCGCCGAAATCGCGCGTCATGATGCGCTGTATTACCAAAACGACGCGCCCGAGATTGCGGACGCCGCCTACGATGAGCTGCGCAAGGACTTGCTCGCGCTTGAGGCGCGCTTTCCAGCCCTGGTCACGATAGACAGCCCCTCGCAACGCGTCGGCAGTGCCCCGGCCGATAGCTTTGGCAAGCTGCGCCACGCCGTCCCCATGCTGTCGCTCGGCAATGCGTTTGCCGATGACGACGTCACGGAATTTGTCGAGCGCGTCGAAAAATTTCTCGGCGAGCGCCGTGTGAACTTCACCGCCGAACCCAAGATCGACGGCCTCTCGATTTCGATCCGCTACAAGGCCGGAAAACTGGTTCACGCGGCGACGCGCGGCGATGGCGCGGAAGGCGAAAACGTGACCGCGAACGTCAAAACGATCGCAGCGATCCCCCACGCATTGAAAGGCCCCGACGTTCCAGCCGTCATCGACGTGCGCGGCGAGATTTATCTGAGCCACGCTGATTTCGCAGCTCTCAATGCGGCGCAGGCCGCAAACGGCGATAAGGTATTTGCCAACCCGCGCAACTCAGCCGCAGGCTCGCTTCGCCAACTCGACACGACCGTGACAGCGTCCCGCCCGCTGCAATTCTTCGCCTACACCTGGGGTGAAGTCTCAAAGCTTCCCGCGCCGACGCAGTCCGGCGTGATCGAAGCCTATGGCCGCTGGGGCTTGCCCGTGAACCCGCGCATGCGGCTGTGTGCGGGTGCAGCCGACATGCTTGCCTTCTATCGCGAAATCGGCGAAGCGCGAGGGCAACTCGGCTACGATATCGACGGCGTCGTCTACAAGGTTGACGACATCGCGCTCCAGGAACGGCTGGGCTTCGTCTCGCGCGCGCCCCGCTGGGCGATCGCCCACAAATTCCCCGCCGAGCAGGCGACCACGGTGCTGGAATCGATCGACATCCAGGTCGGCCGCACGGGCAGCTTGACGCCGGTCGCCAAGCTCGCCCCTGTCACGGTCGGCGGCGTCGTCGTATCGAACGCCACGCTCCACAACGAGGATGAGATCGCCCGCAAGGACATTCGCCTGGGGGACACGGTCATCGTTCAGCGCGCAGGCGATGTCATCCCGCAGGTTGTGCGCGTGCTCGCTGACAAGCGCGCGGCCGACGCGCAGCCATATATGTTTCCCAAGCGTTGCCCCGCTTGCGGAAGCCCCGCTGTCCGCGAGCGCGATGCGGTATCGGGAGAACCCGACGTGGTGCGCCGCTGCACGGGCGGCCTCATCTGCCCCGCACAGGCCAAAGAACGGCTCAAACATTTCGTCTCGCGCAATGCGTTCGATATCGAAGGCTTGGGCGATGAACGCATCGAACTGTTCTACGATGACGGCCGGATCTTGCGCCCAGCCGACATCTTCACGCTTGAAGCGCGCGACGCCCGCAGCCTCAAACGCCTCAAAGACCAGAAGGGCTTTGGCGCCAAATCGGTCGAGAACCTGTTTGCTTCCATCGAGGCCCGGCGGACGATCAGCCTCCAGCGCGTGCTGTTCGCACTTGGCATCCGCCATGTTGGCGAAACCACGTCGCGCGATCTCGCAGCAGCTTTCCTAACCTTCGAGGCCGTCCGCGACACCGTGCAGCGCGCGCTGCCAGCAAGGCCTGGCCCCGCGTGGCTGAAGATTACGCAGATCGCGGGCCTTGGCGAAAAGACAGCAGCGACAGCGATCGACAGGCTGAACGAGAAGGCCGACAAACTGCGAGCGTCGAGCCTGTTTGACGAGCCCCTCGACGTGCGGATCGCGGGCCTTGCGATTGCGCCAGCCAAAGCCGCCAAAACGCTGGCGTCGGCGTTTGGCGGAGAAACCGAGGCACTGATCGAAACGGCGCGACGTGCCCACCGCGAAAAGCCAGGGGACGCCTATCTCGAACTCGTCGCAACGCCTGGGATCGGTCAGGTGTCGGCCGACGCGCTGCTCGATGTCTTTGCCGAGACGCACAACGCACGCGCCATCGACGACCTTGTCAAGCTGATCACGATTTTGCCCTACGTTGCGCCAGTGAAAGTCGCTTCCCCCATCACCGGCAAGACGGTCGTCTTTACTGGAACGCTCCTCCGCTCGGGGCGCAACGAGGCCAAGGCGCACGCCGAGCGTCTGGGCGCGAAGGTCGGCAGCGCGGTGTCAAAAAAAACTGACTACGTGATTGCGGGCGAAGATGCGGGCAGCAAGCTCGACAAGGCCCGTGAGTTAGGCGTTGCCGTGCTGACCGAAGACGAATGGCTGGAGCTTGCACGATCACAATCGTGATCGGCGTCTCAATGCCGCCGGAATTGCACATGAAACTTTAAGAAGTTGAGCATGAGGCACCGCAGGCTTTGCCCGCCCGGCACAATCCGCCCATGCCGATAACGACCCCACAGGGGTAAAGACGCTTCACGGCGCAAGCGCATAGCGCAAACCACGGAGATGCTGGCAACGGACGGCACAGTCACGCGACGTTTCACGACGCAACCAAGTTGGCTCAACTCATCAAGCGCTGGAGGTCACGAATGACACTCTATTTTCAAGGCGACGTGTGCATCGAACGGGTCGCCGATGCGCCCGTCTCGGGTCCACTCGTTCCCCCGCACCCCGATGGGGCTGTGGTCCTGGCCGAAGGTGAAGTCACCGGCCATCGCCATGCGTTCTACGGTGGCGCCGTCACGCTGTTCCGCGATGACGGGCTCGCCCGCGACATGCCATCAGGCCTCTACATCGGCCATCTGATCGTGTCCGATCCAGATGCGCGTCTCGCGCACGAAGAGCACGATACAATCACGCTGCCCCAGGGCACCTACCGCGTGCGCCGCCAGCGCGAGTTCGAAGAACGGGCTGCAACCCGCCTCGTCGAGGATTGAGGATGACCGACGTTGGACAGCCAGCCGTCGGCTGGCTGTCGCTTCGCACTCGGAGCAGTGTCCCATGACCACGATCAACGAGCTAGCTCAACTGCGCGATGCAACGATCGCTCACTGGACGGCGCTCGCCGTGTCAACCGCCCCGATCGATCACATCGGCGCCCGGAAAGCTGCAACGGCACTCGCGATCGAACTGACCGGTCGTACGCCTCGGGCGGTGTTGGTGTTCGCGAGCCCCCGTGAAGCGCGTCTTGCCGCGCACCATTTCAAAGCGCAAATCTTAGCGCACGACACTCAAGAGGAGAGCGAGCGCCAGTTGCGCACGCGCATTCTGAGCTGTTTGAAGCGGCTTGCATCTTCGACCCTATCGGTCCGAATCGCCGGTGCAATCGACACTGCCGTGGTTTCAGCCGTCCGCGCAGCTATCAGCGCGCCGGTCCCGATGGCCGTGGAAGTAACGCCAAGCCAGCCGCGTGGCAAAGCCGAAGCTGCCGCAGCGGCGCGTGCTTTGATAGCGCAACTCGAGGCACAGGCAGGCACTTCGCTTAAGTCACTCACACGCGCCCGCCCGGTTGCGAGCCTCTCGCGCAATGTCGATCTTGGCTTTCGCCACGAGATGCACAACTGGCTCGGCTTGGCGGCAGCCCTTGACTACATGACGGCCCGCAGTCCAGCCGCCGCAATAGCCGATCCCGACGCGACGCTTACCGGTGCGTTTACTGAGGTTTGTGCCCACGTCGGCAATTTCTGGATTTATCCCGACATCGTGATCTGCTGCGACCGCCCCCAAATCTTGCACCGCGATCCCGAGGGCCGCGCACATGCCACTGACGGCCCTGCCATCGTGTACCGAGACGGTTTTGAGGTTTATGCCTCGCGCGGGACGCACATCCCAACCCGGATTCATTCTCGCCCCGCAGAAATCACGGTCGCCGAGATCGAGCAGGAGGCCTCCCCTGAAGTCCGACGCGTGATGCTCGCCAAGATGGGGATCGATCGCTATCTCGCCCAGTCGCAAGCTGAAAAAATCGACGAGGACGAGACCGGCATTCTGTGGCGCAGGCGGCGGACCGAGCGCTTTCGGATTGGCGGCTGGCGCAGCGAGATGTCGAGAGATCGAACGCTCTGCTTCGTCGAGGTGGTCAACGGCACACCCGAGCCTGACGGGTCCTACAAGCACTATTACCTGCGCGTGCCGCCGAACATGCAGACCGCCCGCGAAGCCGTCGCCTGGACCTACGGCCTGTCCGAGCCCGCCTATCAGCCCGAGCTGCGGACTTAGCCGCGCTCAACCAACCGGCATGGTGGCATCATACGCAGGGACGGCGGCTGCAAAACGGCCAAGCCACGCCACGAGGGCTGGATGGGCTGGCCGCCACGTACCGTTGAACCGCAGGTCGAGATAGCCGAGCGCGCACGCGAGCGCGATGTCGCCGGCATCAGGTTGTCCGGTCCACGCGGGTGGCGATGCATTGAGCGCAGACAGCGCATGATCGATCTTGGCCTGCTGGCGCGCGAGCCACTCGGGCACATGCTTGTCGGCTGGGCGATAGCGGTCCTCGTACACAATGAGCAGCGCCGCATCCATGATGCCATCGGCGAGCGCAACGCGCGTGAGGCAGCGATAGCGGTCCATGCCAGATGCTGGATACAGCGGCGGCGTCGGCGCGAGGCTATCGAGATATTCGCAGATGACGCGGCTGTCGAAAAGCTGGATGCCGTCCGCGAGCACAAGTGAGGGAATTTTCGCCAGCGGATTGGCTGCGATCAGCAGCGGGTTGTGCGCGCCCCGCGTATCGCCCAGCTCAAGGCTGAGCTGATCGAACACGCCCTTGATCCGCGCGGTCATCACCACCTTGCGCACGAACGGCGACGCCGCCGCATACATCAATCGCATCATGGGGCAGGCTCCTTCGCTGTGGTCGAGCGCATATGCCAGGGGCATCTGGCCGCTGACAACCCCAGAGAGGGCCTTTGTCGCCTAACCCCCCTCTCGAAAGGACCAAAAGGACTGGAGGTCTGGAGGCTGCGCCTCCAGCAGACCGCGAGGCTGGCCTCGCTGCTCGCAGCGCGAGTATCCCTCACGCCGCCGCCGTCTCGGCGGCGGCACTCTCGTACGCGTCGCTCGCGTTCAGCCAGGCGTCTTCGGCCTCGCTGAGTTTCTTGGCGAGCTGCCCGCGCTCGATGGTAAGCTGTTTGGCTTTGGCGGGGTCGCTCGAATACAGCGCGCTGTCGCCAAGGGCTGTATCAATGCGCGCGACGTCGGCAGTGAGCTTTTCGACGGTTTTTTCGGCCGCCTGCATCGCTTTTTTGAGCGGGGCAAGTTCGGCCCGGCGCTCAGCCGCCGACCGGCGGGAA
>JBBRKD010000070.1:0-7088 GCA_038218255.1 Hyphomicrobiales bacterium
GGAACCCCAAGAACCGCAAGTCGGCCCACATCCGGGTCAACGACTTCGGCCCCTTTTACATGCTGCGCACGATCGACGTGACGCGCGGGGTGGCCGAGAAACTTGAGTTCACCAAATCCGGCGTCGCAAAGCTCAAGGTGATCGTGATCTGGGCACCCAGCAGTGCCGAAGCCCGCTACAGCCGCCGCCGGAAATACGCCGAAGTCGAAGGCTATCTGGGCAAGCTCGACCCGGACCAACTCGCCGTCATGAAGCTCCGCCTCATCGCGACGGGCCCGCTCCGCAACGGCCGCGACCTGTCGACGATCGCATCCGCCACGCTGCCACCAAGCCTCAGAATGCTCCCAGCGTTCGCCGGCACCGGGCGCGACACCGCCCACGGCACCGCCCGGGCCGCCATCCTCAACACGCCTCGCATCGCGATCCGTGCGAGCGACGCCGCGCCCCTCACCTATTCTGTGATCAAGGCCACGACAGCGACACTCGGCTCGGCACGCGCCATCGCCGCCGCGAGCCAACCGCCCGGCGCGATCATCGCCGCGCGCGACCATGAGCTTTCAACCGCAGTCGCCAGCCTTTCCTCCGTCGCGAGCCTGCCGGATGTGCCGACCCCGGTCGCACGCGAGGTCGCGGCGATATCGGCCGCATCCGTTTTCGACGCGGCGAGCGCGCGACCATGGGCGCCCACCACTCTGGTTTGGCAGCAATTGCTGGCCGCACTGGGTATTCTTTCAATTGCAGCCGTCAGCTGGCGGACGCGCACCACGGGCACGGGGCTCCGCCTGCGCACGGTCGCGCGCAACCGGGCCGACATGCGCCCTGTGACTGGCAGCGCCGCGCCATCTCTGTTTGCCCAGTCCTGGCCAACCGATGAGAATTCGCCGCGTTCGCAAGATCAAGCCATCGGCCGATGGACGGGTTTGGTCGTCGCGCTACCACAACTCCCCCAGCCAGCCGCCATGGCAACGCTCGAGGAGCTCTACGACACGGCATACGGGCATCTCGATGCCTACGCTTTCGCCGCCGCCGAAACGGCCATCCGGCAGATCGTCAGCAGGCACCGTCAGGCCGGTGACACCGATGGCGTGCCGTGCGCACGGGCCGAACGGTTACTCGCCGATTGCCTGCGCGAACAAGGTCGCCATGTCGAGGCCGAGCCCTTGTATCGGCGGGCCTTGTCGACGCTTGTTGCAGCGGTGGGCGAGATGCACCCAGCCACCGGCGACGTCCTCGACGCCCATGCGGTATCGCAGCTGCGCCATGGCGATGCCGCCGATGCCGAGCGATCAGCCCGGCGCGCACTGATCATCAGACGCGTCGGCTCGCCCATGTCGCGCGAACACGCCGTGTCGCTATCGATTGTCGCCGAAACCCTCAGAGCGCAAGGACAACTGCAAGCAGCCGAACGCGAGCACCGGGCCGCGTGGGCGCTGTTCATCGCCGTCAGCGGCCAAGACAGCCTCGATTGCGCAGCCAGCATGACGAGCCTTGGCACCGTGCTCGGCGAACAGCATCAATTTGCAGCCGCCGAACAACTCCTGAACGCAGGCACCCGCATCGTGAGCGATAATTGCGGTCCCGACCATCCAGCGACCGCAACAGGCTATGCCCTCATCGGCGAATTCTACCGGCTGGCCGGAGCGCTGGATGCCGCCGCCCAGATGCTCGGACACGCCCTGGCAATCCGCGTGAGGGTATTGGGTGCGCAGCACCCAGACACCGCCGAATGCCTTCTCCTGCTGGCGACGGTCGCCCACGCTCAGTTCCGCCTGGAGGACGCACATCAATTTCAGGCGCGTGCCCTTGATGGGATCGGCGATATCGAGCGCCAGCGGCTTGGACCCCAAAGCCGCCTGCGCGGCCTCATTGTCGCTCTCGCACCATTGGAAACAGCCGCAACGCATCACGCGATGGCCGCTGAATAGGCGCGTTCAGCCGACCACGTGACGTCAACCAATTGAGCGCCCAAAAAAACCGGCAAAGCGCTTTCAGCGCCCGCCGCGTTCCTGATCGCGCATCCAATAGACGACGAGCACGGTCACAACCGACGTCAAGACCATCGTCGCTTGGATGTCGGGGCGGTTGATGAAGGCAAACCACACGCCCCACGCCTGGACAGTCGAGCCCTTTGCCTGCAGGAGCCCGCTCGAGACCATCAGCGCCAAGGCAACGGCGGCCGTGGCCGCAACACCAAGGGCGACCTGCAGCGAGCGCTTCATCATGCGCGGCACTTGCATCTTCTTGCCCGGCATCACGAGCGTGGTTTTGTCCGACATGGGTGGTCTCCGAAAGTCGCTAACAATTAGGAAACGTTAGCTGATTCGCCCCATCCCGAGTTGTGTCCACCCCCTGTGGCCGCGCCGCACTTGAGATTGCCCCATCACCCGCGCTAGCAAACCTCATGAGCAAGAAACCGATTCTGCCTCCGCCGGACGATCCAGACCGCCCGGGCTTTGAGCCGATCCCCCTCAAGACGGCGCTCGAAGAGCGCTATCTGGCCTATGCGCTCTCGACCATCATGCACCGCGCGCTCCCCGACGTGCGCGACGGCTTGAAGCCCGTACATCGGCGCATTCTCTTCACGATGCAGACGCTCAATCTTGAGCCGCCGTCAAACTTCATGAAATGCGCGCGTATCGTCGGCGAAGCGATGGGCAAGTATCACCCCCACGGCAACGTCGCGCTTTATGAAGCGATGGTCCGCCTTGCCCAGGATTTCTCTCAGCGCTACCCCCTAGTCGACGGCCAGGGCAACTTCGGCAACATCGACGGCGATAACGCCGCCGCCGACCGCTACACCGAAGCCCGCCTCACCGCGACGTCGGCCGACATTCTCGAAGGCCTCGACGATGGCACGGTCGATTTCCGCCCCAACTACGACGAGAAAGAGCGCGAACCCGTCGTGCTCCCGGCAGCCTTCCCAAACCTTCTGGCCAACGGGTCAGCCGGAATCGCTGTTGGCATGGCAACCAACATCCCACCCCACAACGCCGACGAACTGTGCGCAGCAGCCCTCCACCTCATCAAGCACCCTGGCGCGACGATTGAAAAGCTCGTCGAGTTCGTCCCTGGCCCAGATTTCCCAACCGGCGGCGTGATCGTTGAACCGCGCGACGCCATCCTCGAAGCCTATCGCACCGGCCGCGGCGGCTTTCGCCATCGCGCGCGCTGGACCAAGGAAGACACCGGCCGCGGCACCTGGCAGATCGTCGTCACGGAAATTCCCTATCAGGTCCAGAAATCTAAGCTCGTCGAAAAACTCGCCGAACTACTGTCGGACAAAAAGCTGCCCCTGCTCGGCGACGTGCGCGACGAGAGCGCGGAAGAAATCCGCCTCGTGCTCGAACCCAAGGCGCGCACCGTCGACCCGCTCGTGTTGATGGAAAGCCTGTTCAAGCTCACCGAGCTTGAAGTCCGCTTCGGCCTCAACATGAACGTGCTGTCGGCAGGCCAAGTGCCCAACGTGCTCTCGCTCAAAGAGGTGCTGCAGCAGTGGCTGGAACACCGCGTTGACGTTCTCGTTCGCCGCTCAAAGCATCGGCTCGCCAAAATCGAGCACCGGCTCGAAGTGCTCGACGGCTATCTGATCGCCTTCCTCAACCTCGACGAAGTCATCCGCATCGTCCGCTACGAGGACGAGCCAAAAGCGCGGCTGATGGCGGCCTTCTCGCTGTCAGACGTCCAGGCCGAAGCGATCCTAAACCTCAGGCTGCGGGCGCTGTCCAAGCTTGAGGAAGTCGAAATCCGCGCCGAGCACGACAAGCTCTCGGCCGAGCGGCGCGGCCTGCTCGACCTCCTCGCATCCGACGAACTGCAGTGGGCGCGCATCACCGATGAGATCAAGGCGACGCGCGAGCGCTATTCCAAGAAGACCAAGCTCGGCGCGCGCCGCTCGACGTTTGAAGACGCGCCCAACATCACCATCGATCTCACCGAAGCGATGATCGAAAAAGAGCCGATCACCATCATCCTGTCTGACAAGGGCTGGATTCGCGCGCTCAAAGGCCATCAGGACGATCTGTCGAAACTTGAGTTCAAACAGGGCGACAGCCTGAAGCGAGCCGTTCGCGCCTCCACCACCGACAAGCTCATTATCCTGGGCACGAACGGGCGGTTTTATACCCTCGACGCCAATACGCTCCCCGGCGGTCGCGGCCATGGCGAGCCCGTGCGCTTGATGGTCGACATCGAAGAGACGAGCGATTTCGTCGAGATGTTCACCTATCAGGCCGATCGCAAGCTCCTGGTCGCCTCCACCGCGGGCTACGGCTTCGTGGTGCCAGAGAGCGAGATTATCGCCTCGACCCGCAAGGGCAAACAAATCCTCAACGTCTCGGACGGCGAGGAAGCCCGCCTCGTGGTCCCCGTCGACGGCGACCATGTCGCGACCATGGGCGACAACCGCAAGCTGCTAGTGTTCCCGCTTGCTGAGGTCAACGAGATGACGCGCGGCAAGGGCGTCATTCTGCAGCGTATCAAGGACGGCGCGCTTGCCGATGTACGCGTGTTTGCGCTTGACGCAGGTTTCACCTGGCTCGACAGCGCCGGCCGCACATTCACGCTGGCCGGTGCCGATCTCGCCGAATGGATTGGCCAGCGCGCCCAGTCAGGCAAAGTCGCGCCGAAGGGCTTCCCGCGCTCGAATACGTTTGGCCCGTCGTTTTAATGCAACCAGCGCAACCCACCTGAACGTCCGTTCACCGACGACCACCAATCCGGCGCAATCGGGGCCAACAAGCGACACGAAATGAACCTAGCAACGATGGCTTGGCTCCATCACGCGCAGGTCATCCATGGCGTTTACGACCAGATTAACCGGCACTCCATCGGGAACTCCGACGCTCGGCCTCGATCCCGAAACCGGATGGGCAGAACCCGAAAAAGCGCCCGTCGACTGGATCAAGCGGGCGCTGCTGGTCGGCCTCGCCGTGTTGTCGTGGGTGGCAACCTACGTCGGCATGCTGGAACTGATCGAAGCGAACATGGGCGAGTTGCCGCTCATCCACAAGGCCATCATCGGGTTCTCGGTCGCCATGCTCATGACCATGGTCGTGTGGCTGCTGGACGAGATGTTCAAACCCAACCCGTTTTTCACCAAGATCCTTTACGCCTTCGGCTATCTGTTCCTCACGATCATCTCGATCGGCTTTGGCTTTGGTTTTTACTGGAAGGTTCTCGAAAGCCGCTCGGAAGCCTCCCGCTCGGCCGAAAGCGCCGTTGGCCAGGTCCAGGGCTCGCTGATCGCAGCCTCGACGCGGCTTGAACAGTTAACCGCAACGCTCGACCAGCTCACCGCCGTCTCAACAACCAAAGCCCAGACCGAAAAGGCGAGCGGCACCTCGTGCCCTAACTCCAAGCCCGGCGACGGCCCCCGCCGCAAAATGCGCGAAGACGACGCCGCCCGCTTTTCGTTTGCCGCCGACTTCGTCAAGGGTCGCGCCACGAGCGTCAAGTCCGAGATGGCGACGCTCGACATCGATCTGGCGAAAATCACCACCGACGATAAGTCGATCATCGACGCCAAGTCAGGCACGCGCAACGCCTTCATGCAGGGCCTCAGCCGCAAGCTCGACAACACCGTCACGGGCTTTAATGCCTTCCGCACCGACCCCCAGCTCAAGCAAATCCGCACCGATCTTGCCGAGCGCGGCGAAAAATCAACCTTCCCCGACACCCAGGGCAAAACCTATTCCTGCCCCGATCCCCAGCTCCAGACCGCGCTGCGTGGCGTTGTTCGCGCCATCGACCAGTTGCCTGAGCTCGAAAAGCCCAAGATCGCAGCCGTCGAAGGGTCTGAAGCCACCATCGAAGCCTTCCGCCGCCTCACCGCGTCGTTCTATGGCCTGTTATCATTCAAGCTGCCGCCCTCTGCCGACGAACTGCGCGACCTCCAGAAAAAAGCCATTCAGTCGGTCGAAGCGCCAACGGCCAGCCTTCGCCTCGCGGCCGCCCAGCAGCCTGGATTGTCCAAGCGCGACTATGTTCCGCTCGCGATCGCCATGTTCGTCGATCTGTGTCTGTTGCTGGTCTCGATGGGCAAATCGCACGATCGCCTGTCGGGCCTTCTGCCGAAAATGCGCAAGGCCGAGCAGGGCCCGGTGATCCAGATCCTGTCGCGCTTCAATGAAATCCACCGCGACCGCCAAATCCGCGAAAACTTTGAGTTGTTCCGGCACGTCGTGTTCGATTTCCACGGCGATTATTATGTTGCCGTGCCGCTCGACGCGCCGCGCAAACTGAATCCGCGCGAACGTGAGGAGCTGCGTCTTGAAACGCAGCTGCTGTCGAACCTGTTTGCGAGCTTTGAAAAGGAGAAGATTTTCTCCCGCGTTTATTCGCCGTTCCTGACCAGCGGCACAATCCGCAAGCGGCTCGCCCGCCAGGGGAGCAAGTTCGACAAGTCGGACGCCTTCCGCACCTATCGGTTCAAGGACGGCGCGTGGTCGGACATTATTCTTGGCGCCGTGATGGGCGCCGCCAAGCGCGTCGAAGCCGACAAACGCGCCCAAACGCTGCGCGCGGACGCTGCCCTCAGAACAGCGCCGCCAGCCGAGCACCCGGCCACATATCCCTCGCTTCAGCCAACTCCCGTTTATGCGCCTGTCGATCCGACCCATGGCGAGCGTTATGGGTCGTATGCGCCCTACGTCGATCCGCGCACGGTGACACCGGCCTGGGGTGACAACGTGCATCCGTTGCCCCAGAGGGGCACCAGCAACGAGCCCCAGAGGGGCACCAGCTACGAGCCCCAGAGGGGCACCAGCTACGATCCGCAGCGCGGCACAACTTACGAACCCCCACGCGCAGCCCACCCCAACTGGAGCATGCCCGATCCCGATGCAGGCCCAGCCGACGGCGGCTATGCCCAAGCAGCCCCCGTCTGGCCGATGCCCACAGCCCAGGCGACCGCGTACGACTACGCCCCGGCCAACTCCAATACCGCGCCCGTTATCCATCCCATTCAACCAGCGCCCACGCCCCAACTGCAGGCCGAGGTGATCCCGTTCACGCCGAGTATGATGCAAACCGTGGCAGCTCCTGTCGCGGCCAGCCCTGCCGCGCCGCCAACGCCCACAGCCCCGCTGATC
>JBBRKD010000071.1:0-7088 GCA_038218255.1 Hyphomicrobiales bacterium
CATCATCGTGCCGGGCGACGACGAGGAGACAAAGTTTTCAGCCTTCAAGCTCGCCCGCGCGGCGCTCGCAGCGTCAGGCACGGTCACGCTGGAACTCGCGCTCACGCAGACGCCGATGGTCGTTGCCTACAAAGTCGACGCGGTGATCTCGACCTTCCGCCACATCATCAAAGCCAAAACGTGCGTCCTGCCCAACCTCATCACCGACCAGCGAGCCGTGCCTGAATTCCTCCAGGAACATTGCACGGCAGAAAACCTCGCAGCGAGCCTCGACACCGTGTTGCGCGACAGCCCTGAACGCGCAGCCCAGCTTGCCGAGCTCGCCGCCGTTCCAGCCCACCTCGCGCTTCCATCAGGCGCGCCGAGCGACGCCGCAGCCCGCGTCGTGCTTTCGATTCTCGAACCGGCCCATTCCCAACCCCGTCCATGACAGGGAGAGCCTTCACTCGGCGCACACCCGAGCGAGGGACTTCCGCTGCCTGTTAATTCCGGGGCTATGCAACCATCGCCGTTGCAGTCCACTCGCACAGGATCGTCATCCCCGCGTTGGCCTGGACCCAAGCGCCGCTCAAAGAAGGACGATCGCTGAGTGCAGCTTGGCGCGGCGTGCGAGCTGTCGGGCGTGAAAAACCGCTCCAAATCAACGACGTAAAGTGCGATTCCAGATCGCAAAAAAGCAAACATGCTGCAGAGGAGGGGGCGCGTGACGCGCGCGGCATTTCATCAGCGCTTATGCCTGTAACGCTCGCGCCACCCGTGGCGCGAAATAGGTGAGAATGCCGCTGGCGCCGGCGCGCTTGAAGCCGAGCAGGCTTTCCATCATCGCCCGGTCGCCATCGAGATAGCCCTTCTCGGCCGCCGCCATGATCATCGCGTATTCGCCCGACACCTGATAGGCAAACGTCGGAACGTGCAATTCGCTTGAAACCCGCCGCACGATATCGAGATACGGCATGCCGGGTTTCACCATCACCATATCGGCCCCTTCTGCGATATCGAGCGCCACTTCCCGAATCGCTTCGTCCGTATTGGCCGGGTCCATCTGATAGGTGCGCTTGTCGCCCTTCAGCGTTGACGACGACCCAACCGCATCGCGAAACGGTCCGTAAAACGCCGACGCATATTTCGCCGCATACGCCAGGATCATCGTGTCCGTGTGGCCTTCGGCCTCCAACGCCACGCGGATCGCTCCGATCCGACCGTCCATCATGTCGGACGGCGCGAGGATCGAGCACCCGGCGTCCGCCTGCACCAGCGCCTGGCGCACGAGCGCAGCATTTGTTTGATCGTTCACGATCACGCCGTCTGCCACCAGCCCGTCGTGCCCATGGCTCGTATAGGGATCAAGCGCCACGTCGAGGATAATCCCAAGGTCGAGCCCGGCCCGTCTGATCGCACGCGTGGCCCGGCACACGAGGTTGTCGGGGTTCCACGCTTCGCGCGCATCGTCAGTTCGCAGCGTGGGGTCGGTGTAGGGAAACAGTGCGATCGCTGGAATGCCAAGGCCGACCGCTTCGCGCGCCGCCTCCACGATGAGATCAATCGACAACCGCTCGACGCCGGGCATAGAGGCGATCGGCATCCGCGCGCCAGCCCCCTCCATGACGAACAGCGGCCAGATCAGATCGGCGGCCGACAGCGTGTGCTCGGCCACCATCCGCCGCGACCACGAAGCCTGCCGCGACCGCCGCATGCGCACGGCCGGATAGCGTCCGTGCCGGGCAGCCGACGCGGCTTCGTCGCGGGTTTGGGTCGTGAGTGGTGTCTTCGTCGCCATGGCCGTGTCCCTGAAAGCACTGTCGATTGATTCAGTAACAGTCGCGTCTCCCGCTGCGAAGCAACAACTGAACACTCTCCCAGCGGAGCCCCAGCCCATGCCGACCAGCCTCACGTTGAAAGCAGCTCTTCTCGGCGTCCTCGCCACCGTTCACATCGGCCCCACGTCCGCGGCGGAGATCCACAAACCCGTTGTTGAGCTGTTCACCAGCCAGGGCTGCTCGTCCTGCCCGCCAGCGGATGCGGTCTTGGCCGAACTCGCAGCCAAAGGCGACGTGATCGCCGTGTCGCTACCCGTCGATTATTGGGACTATCTGGGCTGGAAGGACACGTTCGCCCAAAAAGCGTTCACGGAACGGCAGCGCACCTACGGCATCGCGCGCGGCGACCGCGAGGTCTACACGCCGCAAGCTGTGATCAACGGCCAGATCCACACCAACGGCGCGAGCCGCAGTGCCATTGCCCAGGCTGTCGCGGCCACGGCAGCAAGTCCAGCCGTCGCAGTCAGCGCGACGAAATCAGCCACCGGCTACGACATTTCTGTCGGCGCGCTCCCAGGATCATCGGCCAAGGGTGCCGTTGTGCTGGCGCTTCCCATTCTGGCCCACCGTGAGGTTGCCATCGGCCGCGGCGAGAATGCCCGCCGGAAAGTCACCTACACCAACATCGCTCGCGAGATCATCCCCCTCGGTGAGGCATCGTCGGCTGGCTCGACGTTGAAGTTGCCCGCTGCGACCCTCGATGGTGCCGACAGCCTCATCGTCATCGTTCAGGCCCGCGCGGCGAATGCCAATGCAGGTGCAATCCTCGGCGCGATCCAAATTGCCGTGAAATAGCTCGCTGTTAACCTGCGATGGTCGCGACCTAGTCGCAGATCAACTTGGTTTTGCGCTCAGCCATATCAATGTGGAAATGGTTGCGATGGGCAGCGTTCGCTTCAGGTCCAAGTGTGGTTCCAAACCTTCGGCACGCACTGGCATGGACTTGCCTCAGGAACAGCGACTTCGCCGCCGCCATAGCATCCGAGCCGGGTTGCGCTGCGACAGCGGCCGCATAGGGTGCCGGTGACGCCGGTCGCGCTGTATCCGTGGTCTTTTTCGGTCCACCCAGGCGATTTGGCGGTGCGATGCCAAACTCCGTGGGGGCAGATTTCGCCGGCAGCCCGTCGATCGAAAGTTTCGGGCGTGGCAGCCCATCGACGAGCGTCTTCGCGTTGGACAGCGGGTTTCCCGTCGGCTGAGTGGTCGCGCCTTGGGCTGCTATCTTGGCTCTCGCTGCGACCTCGGCTGCTGCCACTGTCGCGGCTTGGGCAGCGGCTTGAGCCACCGCGCGCTCAGCTTGCAACTTTTCGGCCGCAGCTGAAGCAGCCTTGATCTCGCCCGATGTCAGGCCCCAGTCGTTGAGCAGATAAGCCGTTTCCCCCGCCGTTGAAACGAACCCCCGAATATCGAGCGCGTTGGCTCGGCCATGTTCGCTCAGATTACCTTTTTTACGCCCATAAGCTTGGCGGCATGAATACGAGCTCATCGTTTCAATGCGCATCACAGGCTTGCCGAGATGCGTCCGCGCGAGTGGTTGCACGTCCGCTTTCATCCAATCGTGGATGGCCACGGCGAGTTCGCAGGTGACGATCGCTGGTGGCGACAGTGCAACCTCGGGGTTTTTGCCGACGCTGATGAGTTCGACAGGTGCGAGCGCGCCGCATTCGCCTTCTTCGATCGGCTCGCGCTGAATGGCGACGGCTTGGATCGATTTCAGCAAGGCAGTGCATCGGGTTTTGGCGGCATCGATTGCGGCCTGCCTAACCCGGGCGGCCTCCACCGCAGCCGCAGCCCTTGCGGCAGCTTCGACCTGGGCTGCTGTCGGCGCTGCTGGTGTCGGCGTCACGACTTTTGGCGTAAAGGGTGCTCCCGCGGCGGGAGGTAGTGCCGCCGGAGGAGCCTTTGCTGCATTCGGCTTAACCACGTCAGCCGCAGCCAGCGCGATCGCATTTGAACCGCAAATGATCCCAACGCTCAATGCAACTCTGCACCACATGGTCACAGTGCAGCGCATCGTATGGATCATGTTTCGCGCCATCCTCGGCCAAATTCGGCAGGTCGATCGACATCAGACACCCGGGCATCAGATGCCGCGAATCATGCAAGCACTATACGACATCATCCGTATCGAGCGGACAGGCCGAAATCGGCACAGGACCTGTTCATTTTCGTTTGCCTTGATACCAGAACCACCAGAGTGTCCGGTCTGTTCCATCGTGGCGTGGTCATCAACCAGGGCAAATTCATGGCGGTCATCGACCTAGCAGGAAAAATGGCCAACGGTGTTGTTTGCGAACGGCGTGGAGCTGCCGCAATACTCACGCTCGACCGCGGCGGTGCCCTAAACGCCCTGACCCCTGCCATGCTGGCGCAACTTGACGAGGCCTATCGCCGGTTTGCCCGCGACCCTGCGCTCTATGCCGTGATCCTTAAGTCAGCCGACCCCAAAGCCTTCAGCGCCGGCGGCGACGTTCGCGCGTTAAGCGCCCGCGCCCAAACCGATCTCGCAGCAGCCAAAGCCGACTTGGCCGCCGAATATTGCCTCAACTGGCTCCATGAGTGCTTTTCCAAGCCGACGGTCGCCTGGATCAACGGCGTCGTGATGGGGTCAGGCGCCGGGATCTCGACCTATTCAACCCATCGCATTGCCGGACCTGGGTATTGCTTCTCGATGCCCGAAACCGCGATCGGCTTCTTTCCCGATGTCGGCATGGCTCATGTTCTCGCGCGAATGCCCTCAAACATCGGCGTGTATCTCGGTCTGACCGGCCATGCGATCGCGCGGGCCGATGCCTATGTCCTCGGCCTCGTGACCCATTGCTTGGAGCCCGACGCGTTCGACGCCCTCGAACCGGCGCTGGCCGACGCCCAGCCGGTCGATCCGTTCCTGGATAGCCGCCATCGCGACCCTGGTCCCGCCAGTCTCACCGCCCATTCAGCAACAATCGACGCGTGCTTTTCCGCGCCAACTGTCGAGGCAATCCTCAGTCGCCTCGCCGACGTCACCGGCCCGTCGGCCTCGTTTGCGGCCAAGGCGCTGGCCGATCTTGCCACCCGTAGCCCGCTGGCGTTGAAAGTCACCCTCCGCCACCTCCGCGACTCCGCAGCCCTCGACCTGCGTCAAACCCTGCAGATCGACTACCGGCTCGCGTGCCGCTTTCTCGCTGGCCCCGATTTTCACGAAGGCGTACGGGCCGCCCTCATCGACAAGGATCGCGCGCCCCGCTGGCACCCCTCCTCGCTCGCCGACATCACGCCAGATAGGCTCGCCGACATGTTCTCCCCGATGACCGGAACCGAATTGGTGCTGCCATTGCGGCAAGAAATGCAATCCTTGCGCGTATAATTTTTTTCTTCAACTTTGGGCTGTAGCCAGAGATGCCAGCATTTGTGGGTTTTTTGACCTGTAAATTGTCAAAAAAGGACACAATATCAGCGAGATGCCAACAGTTGTTTACTATGTCTATTTAGGTAAGGTTTAGTTATCCAGGATAGCCTGACGTCAACCCGGTTTTCAACCGGACCCCGGTCCCGGGAATCCTGAATAAGAGTACAGCGTAAAGGCGTCAGTCCCATGAGTATTGCGTACGATATGCGCAACCGCGCAACCCAGCTCCACCAGCCCGTTCAGGAAGAAGGCTTCCGCGGCGAATACCTCCAGGCCCTGCGCCTGATTGAGCGTCTTCATCGCCTCCTGCTGGACGTCATCAAAGACGAGTTCGACCGCCAGGGCGGGGCCGACCTCAACAGCGTCCAGGCGCTGCTGCTTTATAACATCGGCGACAGCGAGCTGACGGCTGGCGAACTGAAAACGCGCGGTCACTATTTGGGCTCGAACGTGTCCTACAACCTGAAAAAGCTCGTTGACATGGGCTATATCCATTACAAGCGTTCCGACGTCGATAAGCGGTCGGTTCGCGTGAGCCTTACCCAGAAAGGCAAGGACGCCTGCGCCGTCGTCCACAAGCTCTATCAACGCCAGCTTTCAACGATCGAGGCCGTGGGCCAAGTCAACAACGACGATGTCAAAGGCCTCAACAAAGCCCTCGTCCGCCTCGAACGCTTCTGGGCCGACCAGATCCGCTATAGGCTTTAAGCCTTGCACACGGTGCGAGCGCGACAAACCCTGGGGTGCTACATGTCGTGGCACCCTTTTTTTGCGTTTGCAGCCAAGATGATCCGCAGTCTGCGCCATGTGATGCGCACGCCTCAGCGACGCAGCCACGCGGCAGCGAGAGCACTTTGTGACTTCCCAAAGCCAGCCGAATAGCAGACACCGCAAGCCCTGAGACAAATCAGATTTTTCTGGTTTCGTTGCTGGGAGCGCGCTGCCATGACCACCCCATCGAGAGCTTCGGCCGTCAGAGCGCTTCTCGCGTTCACGCCCGTCATCGCCGCGCCAGTCATCATCATGGCCTGCGCCATGCCTACATCCGCTCAAGACAACGATTGGCTGCGGTTCGGCCCCGGCGGCACGACCGGCGCGATCAATTCAAACACCCCGTATGACCGCGAATTCATCAAGGACTGGGAAAAGAACCCGCCAAAAGGTTTCCCCACCGCGTCCGCCGCCAACATAGCGCCGACCAAAGCGGCCATCGCCCGCTATGAAGCGATCGTCAAGCGCGGCGGCTGGCAGCCCATCCCCGACGTGAAGCCGCTCGATGGCAAATCCCTTCAGATGGGCCAGACACACCCCTCCGTCGCCCTCGTAGCAGCTCGCCTGTCGGCCTCCGGCGACCTCGAAAGCGCACCCGGCGCGTCGGGCTACTTCGACGCCGCGCTCGAAAAAGCCGTCAAACGCTTCCAGGCATCGAACGGCTTGACGCCCACTGGCATCGTCGATGATCGAACCGTATCGGCCATGAATGTGCCAGCCGACGCCCGCTTGAAACAGCTGAGAACCAACCTCACCCGCCTTGGTGAATTCGCCGGTGGCCGCCCCAAGCGTTATGTGGTTGTGAACATTCCGGCCGCCCACGTCGAAGCCGTCGAAAGCGACAAGGTTATCTCCCGTCACACCGGCGTCGTCGGCAAAACCGATCGCCCGACGCCCTTGCTGCGCTCGGCAATTACCAACCTGAACTTCAATCCCGTCTGGACGCTGCCGCCGACCGTCGTGAACAAGGACCTGATCCCCAAGGGCGCCGACATGCAGCGCCGCAACCAGAACGTCCTCGTCAAATATGGCATCGATGCCTATGATGGAAACGGCAAGAAGCTCGATCCAGCCAAGATCGACTGGTCGGGCGCAACACCGCGCGGCCTCGT
>JBBRKD010000072.1:0-7039 GCA_038218255.1 Hyphomicrobiales bacterium
AGTCCTCGCTCGCCTTCGACACCATCTACGCCGAGGGCCAGCGACGCTATGTCGAGAGCCTGTCGGCCTACGCCCGGCAGGTCCTCGGGCAGATGGACAAGCCCGACGTCGAGTTCATCGAAGGCCTGTCGCCCGCCATCTCCATCGACCAGAAGTCGGCGTCGCGCAACCCGCGCTCGACCGTCGGCACCGTCACCGAGATCTACGACTATCTACGCCTGCTGTTTGCCCGCGTCGGCGTCCCCTATTCACCTGCAACCGGCCTGCCGATCGAGAGCCAGACCGTAAGCCAGATGGTCGACCGGGTGCTCGCCTTGCCGGAAGGCACGCGGCTCTATCTCCTCGCCCCCATCGTGCGCGGCCGGAAGGGCGAGTATCGCAAGGAACTGGCCGAGTTGCAGAAGAAAGGTTTCCAGCGCGTCAAGATCAACGGCACCTTCACCGAGATTGCGGAAGCGCCCAAGCTCGACAAGAAATTCAAGCACGACATCGACGTCGTCATCGACCGCATCGTGGTGCGCGGCGATATCAAATCCCGCTTGGCCGACAGCTTTGAAACCGGCCTTGCACTCGCCGACGGCCTGATGATCGCCGAATTCGCCGACAAACCGATCGCGGCCGCCCCCGCCAAGCCCAAACGCGCCGCAAAGCCAGCGGCCCTCGACCCCGAGACAGCCCGTGCCGAAGGCCAAGACGCAGCGCCTCGCTCGGCAGCGACCCCCGATGACGACACTGGCATCCTGCGCAACAAAAACGAAACGCACGAACGGCTCACGTTTTCCGCCCGCTTTGCCTGCCCGGTGTCCGGCTTCCAGATCGACGAGATCGAGCCGCGCCTGTTCTCGTTCAACGCGCCAGCAGGCGCCTGCCCCAAATGCGACGGCCTGGGCACCGAACTGAAATTTGAAGCCAACCTCGTGGTGCCCGACGGCGATCTCTCGCTCAACGGCGGCGCGGTGTATCCCTGGTCGCGTACAGGCGCATCCTCGCCCTACTACCTGCAAACGCTGCAAGCGCTCGCCAAGCACTACAAGGTGTCGATGGACACGCCGTGGGCCAAGCTTCCCATCAAGGCCCGCGAGGCGATCCTTTATGGAACCGGCGACGACGAAATCACCTTCTACTACCAGGACGGGCTGCGCTCCTTCCGCTCCGACAAGCCGTTCGAGGGCGTCATCACCAACATCGCCCGCCGCTTCAAGGAAACCGACAGCGACTGGGTGCGCGAGGAATTGTCCCGCTATCAAAACGCCCACCCGTGCGACGCGTGCGGTGGCTATCGCCTCAAGCCGCAGTCGCTCGCCGTCAAGATCGGCGGCCGCCACATTGGCGAAGTGACCAATCTGTCGATCAAGGCCGCCAATGCCTGGTTCGCCGACATCCCGTCGACGTTCACGCCGCAGCAGGGCGAGATCGCCGTCCGCATCCTGAAAGAAATCTGCGAACGCCTTCAGTTCCTCAACGATGTCGGCCTCGAATATCTCACGCTATCCCGCGCAGCCGGAACCCTGTCTGGCGGCGAGAGCCAGCGCATTCGGCTCGCCTCCCAGATCGGCTCTGGCCTCACCGGCGTGCTCTATGTGCTGGACGAGCCTTCCATCGGTTTGCATCAACGCGACAACGCCCGGCTTATCGTTACGCTTAAACACCTGCGCGACATCGGCAACACGGTCATCGTCGTCGAGCACGACGAGGACGCGATCCTCGCCGCCGACTACGTGGTCGATATCGGGCCCGGCGCTGGCGTTCACGGCGGCCGGATTGTCGCCCAAGGTACACCGGCCGAAGTGCTGGCCAATCCGGCAAGCCTCACCGGTAAATATCTCACAGGCGCCATGCGTATCCGCGAGCCGAAGGCCCGCCGCCCGATGAACGCCAAGCGCACCCTCAAAATCGTCGGCGCGCGCTCGCACAACCTCAAGAACGTGACCGCTGAAATCCCGCTCGGGCTGTTCACCTGCATCACCGGCGTCTCAGGCGGTGGCAAGTCATCCCTGCTCATCGACACGCTCTACAAGGCCGTTGCCCGCAAGCTCAATAACGCCAAGGAACACCCCGGCGCCCACGACCGCATCGAGGGCCTCGAACACCTCGACAAGGTGATCGACATCGACCAGTCACCCATCGGCCGCACGCCGCGCTCCAACCCCGCGACCTACACCGGCGCCTTTACCCCCATCCGCGAATGGTTTGCGGGGCTTCCGGAAGCCAAGTTGCGCGGCTATGAACCCGGCCGGTTTTCGTTCAACGTCAAAGGCGGCCGCTGCGAAGCCTGCCAGGGAGACGGCGTGATCAAGATCGAGATGCACTTCCTGCCCGACGTCTACGTCACCTGCGACCAATGCAAGGGCAAACGCTACAACCGCGAAACACTCGACGTCCGCTTCCGCGACAAGTCGATCGCCGACGTGCTCGACATGACGATCGAGGACGCAGCCGAGTTCTTCAAGGCAGTGCCCGCCATCCGCGACAAGATGGAAACGCTCGTCCATGTTGGCTTAGCCTACATCAAGGTCGGCCAGCAGGCGACCACGCTGTCGGGCGGCGAAGCCCAACGCATCAAGCTCGCCAAGGAGCTCTCGCGCCGCGCCACCGGTCGCACACTTTATATTCTAGACGAGCCGACCACGGGGCTCCATTTCCACGATACCGCCAAGCTTCTCGACGTGCTGCATCAGTTGGCCGACGCTGGCAACACGCTGATCGTCATCGAGCACAATCTCGAAGTTATCAAAACCGCCGACTGGGTGATCGATTTAGGCCCGGAAGGCGGCGACGGCGGCGGCCACATCGTCGCGACCGGCACGCCCGAAGACATCGCGACCGTCGCCGCTAGCTACACCGGCCAATACCTCAAAGACCTCCACCGCCGTCCCGACCGCACGGCGAGCAGCGCAAGCAGCGCAAACAAGCGCGCAAAGGCTGCGGAGTAAGTAAGTATGTGCGTGTCGGCAACGTTGGCATCGGTAAAAAGTTTGGCGGCAGCCGGTCACATCCGTGTCTCGCAGCACGGGATGCTGGAGCTTGCGCAAGACAACATCGACGTCGGCGTAGCCATCAAGGGCGTTGCAAATGCCATAGTCGTCGAGGATTATCCATCGTATCATAAAGGACCGAGCGTGCTCTGCCTTCAACGTGACGACGCAGGTCAACCGATCCATATTCTTTGGGGCTTGGCTGTGCAAAGTCTGGCGATCGCAACATTGATAACCGGTTATCGCCCCGATCCTGCTCGCTGGATGAATGACTTGAAAACGAGGAGAACCCGATGAGCGCGATCAAGCATCTCGTTCGAGCTGGAAAATACGTAGCCGAGGTCGACGTTGAAAGCATCCCAGACGATGATGCCTGGGGGCCCTACTTTTCCTTAGAAGACGCCTTGAAAATCGAACGCGTTGCCAAAGCGCTGCAGACCGGCGACTTAAAAACCGCCGCAGAGATGGCCCACGTCTTCGAGCTTACGCCTGTCCGGGCAGCCGAATAACAACGTTCAAACAGCCATCCAACCCACGTTGTTCAGTTCTTGATTTCGAGCATCGAAAGCCGCATCGATTCGCATTTTTTGAGCAAAGAATTCAGACGAAGGCTCTTCCATGCCGCAGTCTGGGCACCTATAGATCACTTCCACATACTCTTCATGGACACGCGATTTGAGCATCGGAATGGGCGGAAAGTGCGCCCGACAAAGTTCGTAGCCCAACACCTGCGCCAACTGCGCTTCAGCAAACTTTAATTGCATGTCGGCAGCTAAAATTGCCGCTTCCGCTGCTTTTTTCTTAGCTGGGTCCCCTTTCATCATATCCGCAAGCGAACGAACCGCATCTAGCGCAGCCTTCACCGCATCAAAACCGTACTTTATGGCTTGTGGTTCGATTTGCATAGCTCATCCCGATTGATTGATGGATCGGTTCTGAATGGCCAGACTTAACACGCCTTCATCGAACATAAAAAGAACTTTTATTCATCAGCGTTTGCCCCGCAGGCTACCGCCCGCCCCCCGTTCGAGGGAACACCCACCGGGTGCTGGCGAGTTCCGCCAACCCCCTCACTGTCTGAGACTAGTCGAACGCAAATTGATCGCCAGTGCCCAACGGCAAGCCCGGGTGCAGGGGCAAGCCCCGGCTGGGGGTGCGTGAGGGGCGTGGAGCCCCTCACTGTCGCGCGCCCCACCCTCACCCGCTTCGTTTTTTCCGGAGTGCATCCCAATAGGCGAGGCGCTTTTTGATATCGCGTTCAAAGCCGCGTTCGGGGGGATCGTAATACGTCGGCCGCGTCGCGCCGCCGCTCTTACCGCCGCCACTCATCGCGTCGGGGAAATAATTCTGGCCCGAAAAGCCATCGGGCTCATCGTGGTCATAGCGATAGCCATCGCCATAGCCCTGATCTTCCATCAGCGACGTCGGCGCATTCAGAATATGCTTGGGCGGGGGCAGCGACCCGTATTGTTTGGCTGCCCGCATGGCAGCCTTATAGGCAACATATACCGCATTCGATTTGGGCGCAGTCGCCAGATAAACGGTGGCCTGTGCCAACGCCAATTCCGCTTCGGGCGAGCCGAGAAAATCAAACGTATCTTTGGCAGCTAAGGCCTGATGAAGCGCATCGGGATCGGCAAGGCCGATATCTTCAACCGCCATCCGAACCAGACGGCGGGCGAGAAACAGCCGGTCTTCGCCCGCATCCAGCATCCGACACAAATAATAGAGCGCCGCGTCGGGATCAGACCCCCGCACGGCCTTATGCAGCGCGCTGATCAGGTTGTAGTGCCCGTCCGCGCTTTTGTCGTAGAGCGGCGCGCGGCGTTGTACGAGCTTGACGAGGCCCGCCCGGTCAAGCGGCGCGGCACCAGGGGCTGCACCTGCAAACACGTCGGCCGCCAGATTAATGATGGCGCGGCCGTCGCCGTCGGACATGGCGATGAGCGTCGCCCGGGCGTCCGCATCAAGTGGCAGCGTGCGAGCCTC
Source organism: Hyphomicrobiales bacterium (assembly GCA_038218255.1). Lineage (GTDB taxonomy): Bacteria > Pseudomonadota > Alphaproteobacteria > Rhizobiales > Hyphomicrobiaceae > JANXVY01. The sequence goes on from JBBRKD010000072.1 coordinate 4,965, forward strand.
GGCCGCCTCGGCCCGCGCCAGCAACGCTTCAAGCGCCGCATCATCGTGGCGGTTGAACACGAGCACGGTGGCGCGGCTCAGCACGGCAGCATTCAGCTCAAAGCTCGGGTTTTCCGTCGTCGCCCCCACGAGCGTAATCGTCCCGTCCTCCATATGCGGCAGAAAGCTGTCCTGCTGCGCTTTGTTGAACCGGTGGATTTCATCCACAAACAACAGCGTGCCGCGCCCCTGTTCACGCGCTGCCTTGGCGCGCTCGAACGCCTTGCGCAGATCTTGCACGCCCGAAAAAATCGCCGAAAGTTGCTCGAACGCCAGGTTGCTTTCATCCGCGATCAAGCGCGCGACGGTCGTCTTCCCGCATCCGGGCGGCCCCCACAAAATGAGGCTCGGCAGGCGGCCGCGCGCGAGAAAGCGCGTCAGCGTGCCATCCGGCCCGACGATATGATCCTGGCCGACGACCTCGCTGAGATTGGTCGGGCGGAGGCGATCAGCGAGCGGGCGCGGCGCAGACTGGCTCAGACCCGCCGCTTCAAAGAGATTTGTCATGGGGCAAGTATAGGATTAAAACTGCGGGAAAACGAAACCAACGAACGGCCGCGCCATCGACGGCACCATCGACGACGGTCGCCAACGAAAGCCTGAAGGACGGCTTGAACACGCAACCCTCCTTCCGTTAAGCTACAGCATACACACAGTTTGAGCGAGGGCGGATCATGGCGACGGGCTCGACGGCAGTCACAGCGACCGGGGTTCACGATATCGACGCGCTCCTGGACGGCGTGAAGTGGAATTCCACCAGCGTCAATTACAACTTCCCGACGCTCTCAACCTACTATCCCGTGGCACCCAATTACGGCACCGCGGCCAATGCCAATGGAGCCGTCACGGCCACGTTGCCGACGGGGTTTGTTGCCGTATCGGCGAGCTTCCAATCGATGGTGGTCCAGGCGCTCGCCGAATTCTCAGCGGTGTCGAACCTGACGTTTTCTTCCGTCGCCTCAAGCGCCCCCGCAAACATATCTGTTGCGCGAACAACCCAACTGGGCACCGGCACGCCGCTCGCCTTCAACGGTTATGGCTACGGCCCGGGTTCGTCCGTGCGTGCAGGCGACGTTTGGTTTTCCAGTTCGACGTCAGACGTCGGCGATGCCGCCGTCGTCAGCCGCGGAACATTCCGGCTCGTGATGCACGAGCTTGGCCACGCGATGGGCTTGAAGCACAGTCAGGATTCAGGCGGGCTCGGCAGCACGCCCATGAGTGCGGCTCACGATTTCAACGACTACACCGTTATGAGTTATCGCCGCTTCGAAGGTGGCTCGACCAGCACATTTGCGTCGGAATCCTTTTGGGCACCGCAGACGCTCATGATGTATGACATCGTGGCGCTGCAGACCATGTACGGCGCGAACTGGACCACGAATGCGACCGACAGCGTCTATACGTTTTCGACGACGACCGGGCAGATGTTCATCAACGGTGTCGGCGCCACCGCACCCGGCGCCAATCGCATCTACCGCACGATCTGGGACGGCGGCGGCAACGACACCTACGATCTGTCGAACTACACGACCAATCTGACCATCGATCTGTCACCGGGCGGAAAATCGATTTTCTCAACGGCCCAGCTTGCCGTCGTCGACATCCCAACCAACACCACCGCGACTGGCAACGTGTTCAATGCACTTCAGTTCAACGGTGATGCCCGATCGTTGATCGAAAACGCCATCGGCGGCTCGGGCGCCGACACGATCACCGGCAACGACGTGGCCAACACGCTGTCGGGCGGAGGTGGCTCCGACACGCTCTACGGCGGCGGCGGCGCAGACTACCTCGATGGCGGCACGGGGGTCGACAGTCTTTACGGCGGCGCTGGCAATGACACCATTGTGTACGACGGCGGCGACAACCTCGCCAACATCCTCGGCGGGGCCGACACGGACATGCTGCTCGTGATCAACGGGGCAGCGCCGACCAGTTTCAACCTCGTGTCCCACCAGTTTGAAGCCGCGCAAGTGCGCACAACCAACAATGCGAGCTTCACCTCCCGCCTCGATAGCTACAACAGCACCTGGCAG
>JBBRKD010000073.1:0-7025 GCA_038218255.1 Hyphomicrobiales bacterium
CCAGCGTCGGCTCCGGCGTCAGTGTGACGCCTGCGGGGAGGCTTGCTGTGATGTGGGCGTAATCGACGGCTTTGCGCGCGGCGTTGACCACGAGCTTCAGCGTGCCCGGTTTATCTTCAGAGAGCGGGCGGGCTGCGATCAGGTCGTCGATCACGCCGCCGGTGTCGTTCGTCAGTTGCGTGTAGCGTTGCTGTCCGGCGGCGAGGCTCGCCATGTCACCCGGCACCATCGTTTCGAGGGCGGTCGCTTCGGTCTCGAAGCGACCGTCGGCGGCGGTCAAAACGGCCTGTCCCATATGCGAGATATCGAACAGGCTGGCGTTTTCGCGCGTCCAGGTGTGCTCAGCGAGAATGCCCGTCGGATACTGCACCGGCATTTCGTAACCCGCGAAGCCGACCATCTTCGCTCCGAGGGCGACGTGGGCGTCGTAGAGCGGCGTGCGGGCGAGGGAGGGGGTCGAGGTGGCGGGCGGGATCGTCTCGGACATGACGTGGCTCTCCGGCGCCAAAAGCAGCGCAGTTCGAGCCCCCTCTGTCATGGAACCTGAGAGATCTGGCGGGGCCATGTTCCAAGGATACGAACCAGGGAACGGGAGCCTTGCCTTACACCGTCGGTGGGATGTCGGCCGCAAAGCCTGCATCCGCTTTCCAGAGTGTCGTGAGCACGCGGTTTTGGATGCCTGAGAGTTTCCGGGGCGGTTGCTCCTTCGGCGCCGATTACGAGACATAACCCTCGTGACCGAACTCTTCCGCGTGCTGTGAGCGACGCCCCATGTATGACCGTCCTACCCGTTCGGGTCAATGCCACCAAAGTTGCGAGGGGTTGGCTGGTCGCTCGTGAAACTGATAGGGACAGTGCTTCGTGTTCCCCCATCGGCTGGACCCACATCGTGAAACGCACAGCGACGATCGCACGCAAGACGAAAGAAACCGACATCACGGCGACGGTCAACCTGGACGGGACCGGCAGCTATGACGTGAAAACGGGCATCGGGTTTCTCGATCATATGATCGAGCAGCTCGCGCGGCATTCGCTCATCGACATTACGCTGCGGGCTGCTGGCGATCTCCACATCGATTTCCATCACACGACGGAAGACACCGGTATTGTCTTGGGCCAAGCGTTCGCTAAGGCGCTCGGTGACCGTGCTGGCATCGCGCGGTACGGCGATGTGCATCTGCCGATGGACGAGACCATGACGCGGGTCGCGCTCGACGTGTCGGGGCGGCCATATCTTGTATGGGACGTGCGGTTTGATCGCGACAAGCTCGGCGAGATGGACACAGAGCTGTTTCGCGAGTGGTTCCAAGCGTTCGCGCAAAATGCTGGGATCACGCTGCACGTGGCGTGCCTGTATGGCACGAACAATCACCATATCGCGGAGACGTGCTTCAAGGGGCTCGCGCGCGCATTGCGCACCGCTGTCAGCCTCGACGCGCGGCAGGCGGGGCGCGTGCCCTCGACCAAAGGGAGTTTGGCTGGATGAGCGTTTATACTGCGCATGAGCCTCCACACGCTGGCGGCGACCGGGTGGACCGGGCCGAGCGGGTGGTGTTCGTGGCGGATGCGTTTGACTGGCGCGCGGTCGGCTTGGCGCCGTTCCTGCTCGTCGGGCATCGGCTGTGGATGGGGCTTGCGATCTATGTGGCTGCCATCGCCGCACTGCTTGCCCTTTTGGCCGCGCTCGGAGCGGACCCTGCGTGGGTGACGCTCGGCGTGCTCGCGCTCAATGTGATTGTCGGCTTTGAAATTGGTGAGCTGCGGCGGTCGGCGCTTGATGCCAGCGGTTGGACGGTGGCTGGAACCGTGTCGGGGCGCTCGCTGGCTGAAAGCGAGCGGCGGTTTTTCGACGATTGGCTGCCGCGTCAGCCGGTGATCGCGCGGCGCGGCGGCGCGGAGACGGCGATGGCCGTTCCAGCAGCTCCGGCTGCCGCCGTCGGCCGTGACGCGCCCGCACGGCGTTGGCCCTGGGCACGGCGATAATGCAGACGGTTGCCATTATCGATTATGGGTCGGGCAATCTGCACTCGGCGGCCAAGGCGTTTGAGCGGGCGGCGCGGGACTGCGGAGCGGAGCGGCGCATCATCGTGACGGCGCGCGCCGGGGATGTCGCGGCCGCCGATCGTATCGTGTTGCCGGGCGTTGGTGCCTATGCCGATTGTAAAGCCGGGTTGATCGCGCTGCCCGGCATGCGCGACGCCCTCGAAGAGGCCGTGATCGAGCGAGGGCGGCCGTTTCTGGGCATTTGCGTTGGCATGCAGTTGCTGGCCACGCGAGGGCTGGAGTTTGCGGTGACACCCGGTTTGGATTGGATTGCGGGCGAGGTTGGAGCCATTGCCCCGTCTGATCCGGCGCTCAAAATCCCGCACATGGGGTGGAATACGCTATCGGCCGCTTCGGGCGGGCACGTGCTGCTCGGCGGCATCGCCACGGGCGACCAGGGACTGCACGCGTATTTCGTGCATTCCTATGCGCTGAAGGCTACGGACCCTAAAGCCGTGGTGGCGACGACGGACTATGGCGGGCCGATCACTGCGATGGTTGCGCGGGACAATATCGCGGGGACGCAGTTCCATCCTGAGAAGAGCCAGGCACTCGGGCTCCGGCTGATCGCGAATTTTTTGCGGTGGACGCCTTAGGCTGACCGACCGCTGCGCGGGCGAGGCCAGCCTCGCGCTCCGCCAGGCGGAACACTCGCCCAGACCCTGCCCGTTTTTTGATACACGCGCTTTTATAATTTCGGCGGGCAGATGGCTCTCAGCGCTCTGGCGATGCGGGGAGCCGGACGAGCGCCAAATGGCGCGCGCCCGGCGTTGGCTTTGCTGGCGTCTCTAGTCAGGCGGCCGCGCTCGCTGTGGCATCCGTCATATCGTCGAGCGGAAGTTCGGCTTGGGCTGGCGGCAACGAGATCAGCGGGAACGCGATGACGTTCGTTGTCTCAGCGGTGCCGGTGTCGGCGCGGCGCTGACGGAACCAACGCAGCTGCGTGTTCGACAATACGGCTTCTTCTTCCACCGCCTGGATGAGCATGCCGTCGTCTGAATCCAAAATGCTCGCGAGCTTGGCTTCAACCTCGATCTCGTTATGGTCGGTCGAGATGTACCAGGTCTGCTCGAGCGGGCGGGCCCAGCGCGCGCCGAGGCTCATGATCTCCTGCGCGAGGACGTGCTTGTTGCGGTGCGGCTTGGACAGGTCGTAGGAGATGAGAAGGGTGCGCATGGGAGCCTCGCTAGGTCGAAGGGGCGGTCTCGAAGGGGCAGAACATACGCATCACACGGCTTTTTTGGGTCGGGAGCTTGCGGAAAGGTTAGTAGCCGTTCCGCAGGGCTGAACACAACAAGAACATGCCACGACTCGCACTTAGAGTCTAGCTCTTGATCGTGTTATGTTCTCTTTTTAATCTCTCTGTTCGCATGGCAGCTCAGGCGAAAAAGCTGAGCTGGTCCGGGTGGGCCGTGCGCGGCACGCGGCGGTGGCTGCCCGGATCGATGCGATCCAGCAGGCCCGGATGCTCGGCGCGGAGGCGGTCGAGTGCCTTGGCGCGGCTGCCTGCAAAGTGCGTCTCTTCCCACACCTCGTAGAGCCTGCGCGGGTCGCAGCCGTAGCGCGCGAGCAGAACCTTTCGCGGGACGCGCAACCAGCGGGCCAACCACACGTCGATGGCGTCGGCCTCGGTGAGGGCGCGGCGGGCCTGAGCCATCTGCTGCTGTGGTTGGATCAAAACATCGAGGGACATGGTCTGCGATACGCTCACGACTTGACGAAGACGGCGGTGCGATGTTGGTGCGCTGTCATCGTAGCAAAGTGATGGCAGGCCGCGCTATCTCCAACTCAAATCTGGCTCCATCTCAAATCTGGCGCCATCTCAACTCTGGAAGTCCGACCCTTGATCCTGTTTCCTGCCATCGACCTTAAAGACGGCCAGTGCGTGCGCTTAAAGCTCGGCGAGATGGATCAGGCGACCGTGTTCAACGACGACCCGGCCGCTCAGGCCCAGACATTCGAACGCCAAGGTTTTCGCTATCTGCACATCGTCGATCTCGACGGGGCGTTTGCCGGTAAGCCCGTGAACAGCCACGCGGTCGAGGCGATCCTGGCTGCGATCACCATCCCAGCGCAGCTCGGCGGTGGCGTCCGCGACATGGCGACGATCGAGCATTGGCTGTCGCGGGGGTTGGCGCGGGTGATCTTGGGCACGGCGGCAGTGCGCGAGCCGCAACTCGTCCGCGATGCCTGCCGCGCCTTTCCAGACCGCATCGCGGTCGGCATTGACGCCAAGGCCGGCAAGGTTGCCGTGCAGGGGTGGGCTGAGACGAGCACGCTGTCGGCGATCGAGCTCGCGGGACGTTTTGAGGACGCCGGCGTTGCCACCATCATCTATACCGACATCGACCGGGACGGCATTCTTGCTGGCCTCAATCTCGCTTCCACCGCCGAACTCGCACGCGCCACGCGCATCCCCGTCATCGCGTCGGGCGGGCTTGCGAGCATGGACGATATCGAAGCCCTGATGGGCGCGGAGTATGCCATGCTCGAAGGCGCGATCTCGGGGCGAGCGCTTTACGACGGGCGGATCGATCCGGCGGCAGCACTGGCAAGAATGGCCAAGGCAACATGCTGAAAACGCGTATTATTCCGTGTCTTGACGTCAAGGACGGGCGGGTCGTGAAGGGGATCAACTTCGTCGATCTCATCGATGCTGGCGATCCGGTGGAAGCGGCCGCGGCCTATGACGCGGCAGGCGCCGACGAATTGTGTTTTCTCGACATCACAGCCAGCCACGAGGGGCGGGACACCATTTTTGATATCGTCGAGCGGACGGCGGAGCGCTGCTTCATGCCGCTGACAGTTGGCGGCGGTGTGCGAACGGTCGACGACATCCGGCGCCTGCTGGAAGCGGGCGCTGATAAGGTGTCGATCAACACGGCCGCCGTGACACGGCGCGCGTTCGTCGCTGAGGGGGCGGCCAAGTTCGGCGCGCAATGCATCGTCGTGGCGGTCGATGCCAAGCGGGTGTCTGGACCAGGGGAAGCGGACCGGTGGGAGATTTTCACCCACGGCGGGCGCAAGCCGACAGGGCTTGACGCGATCCAGTATGCGCGCGAGGTGGCAGCGCTCGGGGCTGGCGAAATCCTGCTCACGTCGATGGATCGGGATGGCACCAAAGCAGGCTTTGATCTCGCGCTCACACGCGCCGTGGCGGACGCGGTGACCATCCCGGTGATCGCATCGGGCGGTGTCGGCACGCTCGATCATCTGGTGGCTGGCGTCGTCGAAGGGCACGCAAGCGCTGTGCTGGCCGCATCGATTTTCCACTTTGGGACGTATTCGATCGGGGACGCCAAGCGGCATCTGCAGGCGGCCGGTATTCCCGTGCGTCTCGACCCGGTCGGCGGCGCCTAACAGGTGACGCATGAGACGGGGTGATGCACCCGGGCCTGGAAAGATGACGCAGTGCACAAACGGACATAAAATCCGTTCATAGTCTGTGAAATTGAAGCGAATGGAGCCACCTCATGCAAACTCATTTCCACACCGTCGTAATCGGTGGGGGGTGTCTGGGATCGGCGGCGGCGGTTGCCATCCAGAGGCGGCTGCGCCGAGGTGAGCGGCACGACCAGTCTGCCTTGCTGCTTGAAAAGTCCGTGATCGGGTCCGGGCTGACCGCGCGACATTCGGGCATTGTTCGTTCGGCCAATGCCGATCCGGCTGCGGCAGCGCTCGCGGGGCATGCGGCCACGATGTGGCGCAATCTCGATGCGCAGTGGGGTGTGCCGCTTGCGGTGGAGCCTGCCGGTGCGGTCTGGATCGCGAAGGCCAACGCCCAGGGCGAAAATCCGAAATGGCAAGCGCTGCAGACCGAGATGGAAACGGCTGGCGTGAGGTTTGGCAAAGTGTCGGCTGCGCGGGCGCGGGAGTTGTGCCCCTCGATCGTCAAACTCAACGATGGGGAAGTCTACTATCACGAACCCGATGCGATGCAGATCGATCCGGTGGCCGTCCGTACGGCGCTTTACGACGCCCTCAAGGTCAACGGCGTTGAGGTGCGCGAGAAGACGGCCGTCACCGGCTTCAGGCGCAGCGAGACCGGCAACGTGCAGGCCGTGATGACGTCGGGCGGACTGGTGACGTGCGATTATGTTGTGAACGCCTGCGGGCCTTGGAGCCCGACGGTTTTTTCAAGTCTTGGCTTGCAAATCCCGGTGAGCACAGAAGCTGTCTCGGTGGTGAACTGGATCACCAGCCGACGCGAATTGCCAGCGGGAATGCCGATCATCGCCGACTATGTGAACCTCGCGTATTTCCGGCTGTGGCGCGATGGCGAAATCCATATGCATCAACCCCGCAAGAGAAACATGCGAGAGACGGCGCGCGTGTTTGCTGAGAACCCGTTGACGGTGATCGGTGCCGACTTCGTTAACGATCCGACGAACCAGGCGCTTGGATACACCCAGATCAAACTGTTTGAAGATATTGCGCGGCGCCGGTTCAACAACGTTGACCAAACGGTCTATGGCTCGGGCTATCGCTCGTATTTCGACATCACGCCGGATTTGAAATTCATTCTTGGGCCTGATCACCGCATTCCCAACGTCATCCACTGCCTGGGGGCTGGACAATCGTTTAAGTATGCGCCGGTGTTTGGGGAGATCATGGCGGATTTCGTGTTTGGCGACGGCGCGTACGCGGATCTCGCCAAGAGTTTTTCGATCGATCGGTTCGACCAGTCGTACATGCAGGCTTTCTGGGATCAGGTCGCTGGAAACGACAACGCGCTGACGGCCGACGCGTCGGGGCTGTAGTCTCGCTCGGCAACGCGGGACGGCATAACCGGGATGCCATGACGATCTACGTCGACGCCGATGCCTGCCCGGTGAAGGACGAGATTTTGCGCGTCGCGACGCGGCACGGGCTACCGGTGTTCATGGTGTCCAACAGCTGGATGCGGCTCGACGCCAGCGCGCTCATCACGCGCGTGGTGGTGGCCGAAGGGGCGGACGCGGCGGATGACTGGATCGCGGAGC
>JBBRKD010000074.1:0-7014 GCA_038218255.1 Hyphomicrobiales bacterium
AGCCGATCCTCACCAACGAAGACCTGGAACGCATCCGCGAAATCGGCGCCGTGAAGGACAACGATTTTTCGTCCATCACGCTCGACATCACGTTCCCGGTCTCGCAAAGCCCCGGCGGGCTTGGCTCGGCTCTCGATTGCCTGTGCGCGGAAGCGGAAGAAGCGGTCCGTTCCAAGGACACCAACATCATCATTCTGTCTGATCGTATGACCGGGGCCGACCGCGTGCCGATCCCCTCGCTGCTGGCGACGTCGGCCGTGCATCACCATCTCATCAAACAGGGCTTGCGGACGTCCGTCGGGCTTGTGGTTGAGACCGGGGAAGCGCACGAAATCCATCAGTTCGCGACGCTTGCCGGCTACGGCGCGGAAGCCATCAACCCGTATCTGGCGTTTGAGACGCTTGAAGCGATGTTGCCCGAACTCGGCGGCAATCTCACGGCCTACGACGTGAAGAAGCGCTACATTAAAGCTGTGGGCAAGGCGCTGCTCAAGGTGATGGCCAAGATGGGCATCTCGACCTACCAGAGCTATTGCGGCGCGCAGATTTTCGACGCCATCGGCCTCAGGTCGAACTTCGTCCGCAAGTATTTCACCGGCACGCACACGCAGATCGAAGGCATTGGCCTGCGCGAAGTCGCCCGCGAAACCGCCGAGCGCCATCGCGAAGCGTTTGGCGAAAGCCCCGTGCTGTCCAACGCGCTTGAAATCGGTGGCGAGTACGCCTTCCGAGTCCGGGGCGAGGCGCACGTCTGGCGTCCCGGCGTCGTGGCCGACCTCCAGCATGCCGTGCGTGGCAACCTGCCCGACAAGTATCGCGACTATGCCCGTCAGGTGAATGACCAATCCGAGCAGCTCTATACCATGCGCGGGCTGTTCCGCATCCGGTCGGCTGAGGAGATCGGTCGTGCGCCGGTGCCGCTCGCCGACGTCGAACCCGCGACTGAGATCGTGAAGCGCTTTGCAACGGGCGCGATGAGCTTTGGCTCGATCTCGCGCGAAGCCCACACCACGCTTGCGATCGCCATGAACCGGATCGGCGGCAAATCCAACACGGGCGAGGGCGGGGAAGAATCTGATCGCTACGTTAAACTTCCCAACGGCGACAACATGCGCTCGGCTATCAAACAGGTGGCGTCTGGGCGGTTTGGTGTGACGACGGAATACCTCGTCAATTCCGACATGATGCAGATCAAGATGGCGCAAGGGGCAAAGCCTGGCGAAGGCGGACAGCTTGCTGGCAACAAGGTCGATGCGATCATTGCCAAGGTGCGCCATTCGACGCCGGGCGTGGGTCTCATTTCGCCGCCGCCCCACCACGACATCTACTCGATCGAAGATCTGGCGCAGCTGATTTACGATCTCAAGAACGTCAACCCCTCAGCCGATGTGTCGGTGAAACTCGTCTCCGAAGTGGGCGTTGGCACGGTCGCAGCCGGTGTCGCCAAGGCGCGTGCCGACCATGTGACGATTTCGGGCTATGAAGGCGGCACGGGGGCATCACCGCTGACGTCGATCAAGCACGCGGGTTCCCCGTGGGAAATCGGTCTTGCTGAAACGCACCAGACTCTTGTGCTCAACCGCCTGCGTGGCCGCATTGCAGTCCAGGTCGATGGCGGCGTGCGGACCGGGCGGGACGTGATCATCGGCGCGCTGCTGGGCGCCGACGAGTTTGGCTTTGCGACCGCGCCGCTGATTGCGGCTGGGTGCATCATGATGCGCAAATGCCATCTGAACACGTGCCCGGTTGGCGTTGCGACGCAAGACCCGGTGCTGCGCGCCAAGTTTAAAGGCAAGCCCGAGCATGTGATCAACTATTTCTTCTTCGTTGCCGAAGAAGTGCGCGAGATCATGGCGCAGTTGGGCGTCACAAAGTTCGAAGAACTCGTTGGCGAAACCGACATCCTCGACAAGGAGCGCGCGATTGAACACTGGAAGGCGCGCGGGCTTGACTTTGGCAAGCTGTTCCACAAGCCGCATGTGCCCAAGTCAGTGGCAACGCGCCATGTGGACCGCCAGAACCATAACCTCGAAAACGTGCTCGATCGCAGTCTCATCAAGCTCGCGCTGCCAGCACTCGTAGACAAAAAACCCATTAAGGCCGACGTTGCGATCACCAACGTCAACCGCTCGACGGGCGCGATGTTATCAGGCGAGATCGCCCGCCGCTTTGGCCATGCCGGGCTTCCCGAGGACACGATCTGGTTTACGCTTAAAGGAACCGCTGGTCAGGCGTTCGGGGCGTGGGCTGCGCATGGCCTCACGCTCGATCTTGTCGGCGAAGGCAACGACTACGTCGGCAAGGGCTTGTCGGGCGGCAAACTCATCGTGCGTCCCAACGCGCTGTCGGGCATCGTGCCCGAAGAGAGCATCATCGTTGGCAACACCGTGATGTATGGGGCCATTACAGGCGAATGCTATTTCCGCGGGGTTGCGGGCGAACGCTTTGCGGTGCGCAATTCGGGGGCTTCAGCTGTCGTCGAAGGCACCGGGGATCACGGCTGTGAATACATGACCGGTGGCGTCGTCGTGGTGCTCGGCAAAACGGGTCGCAATTTCGCAGCCGGCATGTCGGGCGGCATTGCGTACGTCTTGGATGAGGACAACCTGTTCACGTCCCGCCACAACCCGGAAATGGTGGCGCTGGAGCCGATCGAAGCCGACGCGAAGTTGCTCGCGAGATTGGCGATCCCGCGCAATGCGGCTCCGTTGGCCGACGTGATGGGTGACTTGCGGTTTGAGGATGCCGCGCGGCTCCATGCGCTGATCGCGCGTCACGCGCACTACACGAACTCGGCGACGGCACAGAAGATCTTAGCCGACTTTGCTGCCTATCTGCCGAAGTTCAAGAAGGTGATGCCGACGGAGTACAAGCGCGCGCTGGCAGAAATTGCGGCGGCCAACGCTCGTACGGCCGCAGAATAGCAGCCAGATCGTACCGAGTGGGAGGGCGCTATGACCCAAAAGGCGACGCGCTCCCGGCGACTGATGGGATTAGCCGCTGGCGTTTGCGCAATGTTCGTATCAGCGGTCTCGGCCCGCTGCGAGCAGGTCGTGACCGTCGGCGGAGCCCGTGCCCTTCTCGATAAGCCATCAGCACCGAAGGGTAGCCTGATCCTGATACCGGGTGGCGATGGCGTGATGGGGATCAACCTCGACGGCACCTTCTCAAGCCTGGGTGGCAACCAGCTCGTGCGGACACGCAAGGCATATGTCGGCTACGATCTTGCCACCTTGACGGTTGATCGGGGTGTCGACATCGGGGCAGCAATCGCCTTCATGAAAACAGTCGCGCAACCCGTCACCGTCGCGGCGACGAGCCGGGGATCGCTGCGCGTACCCGGCGCACTCGGTGCCAAACCCGATGCCCTGGTCTTGACGTCCGCTTTCCTTGCCGAAGTCCGTACTCAAACAGCGGCTGCGTCCCTGCCGCGAACGTTGGTGGTCCACCACCGGCTCGATGGCTGTCGCCACACGCCACCGTCCGGCGTTGAACCGTTCCTAGCGTGGAGCAAAGGGCGCGCGACGGTCGCCTGGATGGACGGGGGAAGCGACACCGGCGACCCGTGTCAAGCCAAGGGCTACCACGGGTTTCACGGTCTGGATTCCCAGGTAGTGGCAACCGTGGCGCGGTTCGCGTTGGCCAAACCCTGAAAATCAGCCGCAACGCGCGATTGATCGCACACGCGAACGGTGACGTATTGGTAACACCGCGTTATAACGCTGCGCTGCACACTGGTCATGAGACGGGGCGACGATGGGTAAGCCGACTGGATTTATGGAGTTCGAGCGCCACGACCGGGCCTATGCGCCTGTCGAAGAGCGGACGAAAACCTACAAAGAATTCGTGATTCCACTGCCGGAAACGGAACTGAAGACCCAGGCGTCGCGCTGCATGAGTTGCGGCATTCCATTCTGTCACAATGGCTGCCCGGTCAATAACCAGATCCCCGACTGGAACGATCTCGTCGTCTCGGGCGAGTGGCAGGAGGCGTCGAACAACCTCCATTCAACGAACAATTTTCCCGAGGTGACGGGCCGCATCTGCCCCGCGCCGTGTGAAGCCGCCTGTACGCTCAACATCGACGACAAGCCGGTCACGATCAAATCGATCGAAGCAGCCATTGCCGATCGGGCCTGGGCCGAAGGGTGGATCAAGCCGCAACCGCCGTCGCACAAAACGGGCAAGCGCATTGCGATCGTCGGTTCGGGGCCAGCTGGCATGGCGGCCGCCCAGCAACTGGCGCGCGTTGGCCACGACGTGCATGTGTTTGAACGCAACGCGTTCCCCGGTGGGCTGCTGCGTTATGGCATTCCTGATTTCAAGATGGAAAAGATCGTCGTCGAGCGGCGCGTGGCCCAGATGGAAGCCGAGGGCGTGACGTTCCATTGCAACAGCGCGGTCGGACCCGGAAGTGGGCGAACGGTGCAAATGTTGAGCGCAGACTACGACGCTGTGCTGCTGGCGAGCGGGTCTGAAAAGCCGCGCGATCTGGCCGTGCCCGGCCGTGATCTTGGTGGCGTCCACTTGGCGATGGATTTCTTGCCCCAGCAGAACCGGCGCGTTTCTGGTGAACCGATCTCCAACAGCGGCACGGGTGAAATGGCGAAGGGTCGCCATGTCGTCGTGATCGGTGGCGGCGATACGGGATCGGACTGCATTGGCACGAGTTTCCGCCAGGGTGCGTCCAGCGTCACGCAGCTTGAAATCATGCCGCTGCCCCCCGAGCGCGAGAACAAAGATCTGACGTGGCCGAACTGGCCGCTGAAAATGCGCACATCGTCCAGCCAGGCGGAGGGCGCCAAACGGGACTTCTCGGTCAATACGAAGCGGTTTGAAGGCAAGGACGGACGCGTCACCAAGCTCGTGTGCGTGAAGGTCGACGCCGCGTTCAAGGAAATTCCCGGCAGCGAATTTGATATTCCAGCCGATCTCGTGTTGCTCGCCATGGGTTTCGTGTCACCGGTCACGGAGGGATTGAACCTCGATCTCGATGCGCGCGGCAACGTCAAGGCGGACGAGAAATCATATCTCACCAGCCAGGCGAACGTATTCGTGGCTGGCGACATGCGGCGCGGTCAATCGCTGGTCGTCTGGGCCATCCGCGAAGGTCGTCAGGCGGCGCACGCGATCGATAAAACGCTGATGGGCAAGACAAGCCTGCCGCGCTGAGGAGCCTGAGGCGTGTGGACCGTGATCACCGTGGCGCTTGCGTTTGGTGCCTCGGCCTGGGGCACCTCGCTGCTGATCGATTGGCTGGCGGCGCGCAATCTGGTTGCGCTCGAAAACGAGCGAACGATGCACGCGGGCGCGGTCCCCCAGGGGGGCGGCGCAGCGTTGCTGGCGGCGGGGATCGGCGTTGGGCTTATCTTGTGGCCGTGGTCGGTGGATGGGCTCGTGCTTGTCGCCACGATGCTCGCGCTGGCTGTTCTGTCGGCGGCCAATGATCGCAAAGACATCCCGTTCCAGTGGCGGCTCGCGGCCCATTTTGGAGCCGCCGCCGTACTTGTGGCCATGGTGCCGGGATCGGCACTGATCTGGGGCGGCGTGTTTCCGTGGGCGCTTGACCGGCTGGTCGCGTTGGTCGCGATTGTCTGGTTCATCAATCTGTTCAATTTCATGGACGGCATCGACGGGCTTGCGGGCGTCGAAACCATCACACTGACGGGCGGAGCTGTTGGGGTCGCGTGGGCGAGCGGGGCCGCCATGCCGCTTGAAGGCTTGGCACTGGGGTTGGCTGGGGCTGCTGCGGGTTTTCTCGTCTGGAACTGGCACAAGGCGCGCATTTTCATGGGCGATGTCGGGTCGGTGCCGCTCGGGCTGTTCTGCGCGGGGCTGCTGGTCCATATGGCAGTGACCCAGTCGTTGGCCGCCGCTGTTATCCTCCCGCTGTATTATCTTACCGACGCGACGCTCACGCTGCTCCAGCGCTTCTGGCGCGGCGACAATCTGAGCAAGCCGCACCGCTCTCATGCGTATCAGAGGGCCGCTCGCGCCGTCGGCTCTCACGAGGCGATCGTCGTGCGGGTGGCGGCTTGCAATGGCGTGCTGGTTGCCGCGGCAATCCTCGCGCTCAAGGCCCCGATGCTGGCCGTGATCGCGGCAGCGGGAGCTGTTGCGATTCTTCTCTGGGACCTGGAGACACTTGCCAGCTCTGCACCACAATCTGCCTCGCCGTCCTCTGCCTCGCCGTCCTCTGCCTCGCCGCCGCCGCGAGATCGTGCGACACCGAGTGCGGCTTCGTGAGCGTTAGAGTTTTTCCGCTTAAGATGGAGTTGTGGAAAGACTCTAACCTACTGTTTTGTCATGCTTCTTATCGGAAAACCGCTTCACACTTTTCCGCAAGCACTCAAACGGCCAAGGAGGACGCGATAGGTGACTTGGACATCCAAGACGTTGGCTGCCCTTTGGTGCGCACTTGGGGTCATGGCGCTCGTGACCTTTACGTCGCGTGGGCAGGCGGACCCACAGCCGCCGTTCCGCACGTTCCTTGACGGGCTGTGGCCCGAAGCCGAGTCTGCCGGCGTTCCGCGCCCTGTGTTTGATACGGCACTCGCGGGTCTGACACCCGACCTGACGCTGCCTGATCTCATCTTGCCGGGGAAGGAGACCGCGCCCGAACGGGGCCAAGCCGAGTTCACCCAGCCAGCGCAGGCCTACGTGCGCCCCGAAACTCTCGCCAACCTTGCGGGACAGGGTCGTGCGCTACTGGCCCGCCACAAGGACACGCTCGAACGCATCGAGCGCGAGATCGGTGTCGACCGCTATGGCCTGCTGGCGATCTGGGGCCGGGAAACCGCCTTTGGCACCTACAAGCTGCCCCACGATGCGATCCGTGTGCTGGCAACGCAGGCCTATCTTGGGCGCCGCAAAGATGTGTTCCGGGCCGAATTGATCGCGGGCCTCAAGATGCTGGCCGTCGGCATTCCGCGCGCTGACATGCGGGCGTCGTGGGCGGGCGCGGTTGGGCTGACCCAGTTCATGCCGACGGAGTTTTTCAAACACGCGGTGGAT
>JBBRKD010000075.1:0-7004 GCA_038218255.1 Hyphomicrobiales bacterium
CAAGCGCCACAGCAACGCGCAATTCGCTTGGCGTCAGCCCGTAAAGCCGCCCGAATGCTGTCCCCGGAACGATGGCGGTCGCTTGGAGTTCCTGCAAGAAAATCGCCGTCCTGGCTGCCACAGGCGCCATCAAATCCTGGCGGTGTCCGCGTTCAAGGCTCAACACGGTGGCAATCAGCCTCTCTCGGCCACCGGGATCGGGTAGTGCGATCGACACGGCGGCGTCGTTGTGTTGGCCATCGGACGTGGTCGCTTGACCCAGGGCCCGGTGCAGTTCGTCACCTGCTGCCCGATCAATGGGCACCAAGCGATTGTTCGTGACGCGGACGGCCGCAGCTCGGCGCACAAAGCGCTCTGCGGCTCGGTTCATGTGGACGATGCGTTGATCCCGCCCGATCAGCACGACACCTGCGGCCAGCTGGTCGAGTGTCGTTTCCAGCGCTTGCGACCGGAGCGTGGCCAGCTCCATCGCATCGCTAATCTTGAGCGTCCGTGTGATGTGGGGCGCCAACAGGGCCAGCGCACGCACGTCATGGCCCGTGAATCGGGGATCGTCATCCGTTCGGGTGGTCGCGACAAATGCGATCCGCTTGCCAGACCTCAAGCCCAGAACGCCAATGCCATCCCGCTGTTTGAACGGCATCAGGCATTCGCGGTAAAATCGTGTTTGGACAAAGTCGTCGTCACACATCACATCCGATAGGGCGATCACGTCGCCCACCGGGCGCAAGCGCGCCTCAAACATCACGGGGTTGAGATGCCCAAGCCGTTCGTAGGTTTCGAAAAACTCCGGCGACCAGCCAAAATCATAGAGCCTGTTCAGCGACTTGGTCTTGAGATCCGTGATCGCGAGTGCAACCGTCGGACTGCGGGTAAACGCGCTTAACGATGCCATCACCTGCTTCCAGCGGCTTGGCTCCAGAGCGCAATCGTAAATGTCACCGATCACTTTCGATAGCGCGGCTGGCGACACGCCGTCAGGGACGATGTCGATGGGCGACGGGCTGTCGATGGGTTTCGTCATCGGGGTCTGACCCATTCGAGATGAGCACGCGCGCGATCTCTCAGCATACAACGACATGTCGGCCGCGCGCATCTGCATAAATCGCGGCTGTCATCGCCGCATCGTTCATTTGAAGGATGTCGTCGCCCATCCGCCCGTTATTTTGGCATCACTGCAACTGTTGCCGCAGGGCGGCTGCCGCTGCCAGAGATCCCACGACCACCGATCCAAGCGAAATCGCAGCCAGAAGACTGATCGCTGCCCGGTATCCGCCCGTGTCGAGCAAAATGGCGCTCACGGCTGAGATGCCAAAGATCAGCGTCGGAATATAGAGGGGGAGCACCAAGAGCGCGACCAGCAATCCGCTTTTGCGGGCGCGCAACGTCAGGGCGGCCCCTACCGCACCCAGAAAGCTGATCGCTGGGGTGCCAATCGCCATGGTCGCCATGAGCGGGAGGTAGGCGGACGCATCCAGGTTCAAAAGCAGCCCCAACAGTGGCGTCATCAGCGTCAACGGAATGCCGGTCGATATCCAGTGGGCCAGCGCTTTTGCGGCGGCCACGCCCTCTATCGGCAGCGGGCCACCGGCCAGCATGTCGAGTGTACCGTCTTCGTCGTCGGCTTCAAAAATCCGCCCAAGCGACAGGAGCGCTGCCAGCAGCAAGGCGATCCACAGCATGCCGGGCGCGATGCGCGAGAGGAGCTTGAGGTCGGGGCCGAGCCCCAACGGCAGCATCGTCACGACGATCAGATAAAAGCCGAGCGCGGTGCCGACCGCGCCGCCGTCCCGGAAAGCCAGGGTCAGATCGCGCGCGACGAGACGCCAAAACGCTGCGATCATGCCGAGACCTCAGCGTGTGGTTCGTCGTCACGCCACGCGGGGGCCGTCAATCGAAACTCGCGTGCGTCGGCGATCCCAAGCGGCAGATGCGTTGCCGCCACCGCGATCCCGCCTGCTGCGACATGGGTGTTGACCGCCGCACTCACCAGCGCAACGGACGCCTGATCGAGCGACACCGTTGGCTCATCCAGCAGCCAGACCGAACGCTGCGCCACGAGCAGGCGCGCGAGCCCTAGTCGCCGCTTTTGACCTGCCGAGAGGTATCCCGCTGGAATATCGGCCAAGGCTTCCAGATCAAACCCGCGCAAGGCGCGCTCGATCCGGCCTGTTGCGCCAGGGTCGAGATAGCCAGCCCAGAAGCTCAGGTTTTCCGTCGTCGTCAGGGTCGATTTGATCCCGTTCAGATGCCCCACATAGTGGCACTGCTCGGCCCGGTCCTGTTCAGCTTGGCCGCCCTCAAGCCGTATTGAACCCGCCAGGGGCGTGAACAATCCAGCGATTGCCCGCAGCAACGTCGTCTTGCCGGTTCCGTTCGCGCCGGTCAGCACGAGCGCCTCGCCGCCTGAGACCGTCACCGACAGGTCCGCCAGCAGCGTGCGGGCACCGCGTGCGATCGTCACGTGTTCGAGGATCAGTTTCAAGCGCTTGGTCTGCCCACCGTGGTCCGTTTGTGACCCGCTCTTCCGCTCAAAAGTTGAACGAACTCGTACTTTGAATTGTGGCCTTTGCGCTGTATAACGGCTCGATCACGACACACGCTAGCGCAAAAACTGGCAGGCTCTTGGTCTGCTTCCGTCGGCACTCCGGCGGCGCGGCGACACCGGACACTCCGCATGTCTTGCGCGGACCCCGCGTGCTCCGCCAAGCCCGTTTCATCTTAGGAGATTTGCCCATGAGCGCGCCCACTCTCTCGCACAGCGTATCCAACACCCCGGCCGCTCTCGACAGCTTTGCGTGCAAACGCACGCTCGCCGTCGGTGATCAGAGCTACGTGTATTATTCGCTGCCTGATGCCGAGAAGAACGGCCTCACCGGCATCTCCGCCTTGCCGTTCTCGATGAAGGTTTTGCTCGAAAACCTGCTGCGCCATGAAGATGGCCGCACGGTCACCAAAAGCGACATCCAGGCGATGGCGGAATGGCTCGTCAACACCGGCAAAGCCGACAAGGAAATTGGCTTCCGGCCCGCTCGCGTTCTCATGCAGGATTTCACCGGCGTTCCCGCCGTGGTCGATCTTGCCGCCATGCGCGATGGCATGAACAAGCTCGGCGGCAATCCCGAAAAGATCAATCCGCTGGTCCCCGTCGATCTCGTCATCGACCATTCGGTCATTGTTGATGAGTTCGGTTCGCCCAAGGCGCTGGCCAGCAACGTTGCGCTTGAGTACGCGCGCAACGGCGAGCGCTATAACTTCCTCAAGTGGGGCCAGGGCGCATTTGCAAACTTCCGCGTCGTCCCGCCCGGCACCGGTATTTGCCATCAGGTTAATCTCGAATTCCTGTCGCAGACCGTGTGGACAGCTAAAACGCCATCGGGTGAAATTATCGCCTATCCCGACACGCTCGTTGGCACCGACAGCCACACCACCATGGTCAACGGTCTGGCCGTGCTCGGCTGGGGCGTCGGCGGCATCGAAGCGGAAGCGGCCATGCTGGGCCAAGCCCAGTCCATGCTCATCCCGCAGGTCATCGGCTTCAAGCTCACCGGCAAACTGACCGAAGGCGTCACCGCTACCGATCTTGTGCTCACCGTCACGCAGATGTTGCGCGCCAAGGGCGTCGTGAACAAGTTCGTCGAATTTTATGGCCCGGGCCTCGACACGATGTCGCTCGCCGACCGCGCCACGATTGCAAACATGGCACCCGAATACGGTGCAACCTGCGGCTTCTTCCCAATCGATGGCGAAACGCTCGCCTATCTCACCATGTCGGGTCGAGATGAGGCCCGCATCGCCCTCGTTGAAGCCTATGCCAAGGCGCAAGGCTTGTTCCGGGTCGCAGGCTGCGCTGATCCGGTGTTCACCGATACCTTGTCGCTCGATATGACGACCGTCGTCCCCTCGATGGCTGGCCCCAAGCGCCCCGAAGGCCGGATCGCGCTGACCGGCATCAAGGCTGGCTTTGCGACCGCGCTCGATGCCGAATACAAAAAGCCCGGCGAACTTAGCAAGCGCGTCGCTGTTTCCAACGCCGCGTTCGACCTTGGCCATGGTGACGTGGTCATCGCCGCCATCACCAGCTGCACCAACACGTCGAACCCGAGCGTGCTGATCGCGGCCGGGCTGCTCGCCCGCAACGCGGTTGCCAAGGGCCTGAAATCCAAGCCGTGGGTTAAAACGTCGCTTGCGCCTGGATCGCAAGTCGTTGCCGCCTACCTCGACAAAGCGGGATTGCAGCCCTCGCTCGATGCGCTTGGGTTCAACGTGGTCGGCTTTGGCTGCACCACCTGCATTGGAAACTCCGGCCCGTTGAACGCGGACATCTCGAAAGCGATCAACGACAATGGCCTTGTTGCTGCCGCCGTTCTGTCAGGCAACCGCAACTTCGAGGGCCGCGTCAGCCCTGACGTGCAGGCGAACTATCTGGCCTCCCCGCCGCTGGTCGTCGCTTATGCGCTAGCTGGGTCCGTTCAGATGGATTTGACCACGGAACCCCTTGGCGTGGGCCATGATGGCACGCCTGTTTTCCTGCGCGATATCTGGCCGTCATCCCAGGAAATCCAAGCGTTTATCGTCGAGAACGTCACGCGCGCACTCTTCAAATCGCGCTATGCCGACGTCTTCAAGGGTGATGCCAACTGGCAGGGCATTTTCACCGGCTCGGGTCTCACCTATGGTTGGGACAACACCTCAACCTATGTCCAGAACCCGCCCTACTTTACTGCGCTCACCGCAACGCCCGACCAGATCACGGACGTTGTCGGCGCGCGCATTCTCGGGCTGTTTGGCGACAAGATCACCACCGATCACATCTCGCCGGCTGGCTCCATCAAGGCTGACAGCCCGGCTGGCAAATACCTGATTGACCACAACGTGGCGCTCGCCGATTTCAACCAATATGGGACCCGGCGCGGCAATCACGAAGTGATGATGCGGGGCACGTTTGCCAACATCCGGATCAAAAACTTCATGATGCGTGATGCGGCCGGTCAGGTCCGCGAGGGCGGCATGACGCTTCACCAACCCTCGGGCGACGCTATGCCGATCTATGATGCCGCCATGCGGTATGCGCGAGAGGGCGTGCCGCTCGTGGTTTTTGCTGGCATCGAATACGGCAACGGGTCATCGCGCGATTGGGCGGCCAAGGGCACCAACCTGCTCGGCGTCAAAGCCGTTATCGCCCAATCGTTTGAGCGCATTCATCGCTCAAACCTTGTGGGCATGGGCGTCGTGCCGTTTGTGTTCGAAGCGGGCACCAGCTGGCAAACGCTCGGTCTCACGGGCAACGAAACCGTATCGATCCCCGGCCTCGCCACCGTTCAACCGCGCGACGTGCTCCAGGCCGAGATCGTTTCGGCGGATGGCACCAAGCGCTCGGTGCCGATCATCTGCCGGATCGATACCGCCGACGAGATCGACTACTTCCGCAACGGCGGCATCCTCCACTACGTCCTGCGCAACCTCGCGGCTTGATTGGCCTCACGCGTCGTCTAGGCCTCACGCGCCGGTTCGGACGCTGCCGCGTCCTGCGCTCCGGCAGGGCGGCCTGACGGCCGGGTCGCCTTGCTCCCCTGACGCGGGCGCGTCGCGTTGTGGATGATTTCGCGATCATAGCCCGGGTCCAGGGGCTAGCCCCTGGCGAGGGAGTGTGAGGGGCGAGTAGCCCCTCGCAGAGTCAAATCTGGTGGAACGCGCCGTTTTGTTCGTTCAGCACTTCGAGGTTGCCGGTTGCAATGTCGAACACCGCACCGTGGAGGGACAGCTTGTTCTTGTTCTCGCGTTCGGCGACGAAGGGGAATGAGCGCAGATTTGCCAGCGACACATTGATCGCCGCCCGCTCCAGCGCCTCAACCATCGTCTGCCGGTTCGCGCCCTGATGCGCACTCACGACGCTCAAACGGCAGTCATCCAGCATCGACATCCAGCGGCTGATAAACATGTCTTCGGTTTGTTTGGCGGCCTTGTGCTCAAGTGCTGCCTTGATGCCCCCGCAGCCCGTATGTCCCATCACCACGATGTGTTTGACGCGCAAGTTCAGCACCGCCAACTCCAGCGCTGCCGACACGCCATGAAACATCCCGCCGGTTTCAAACGGGGGAATGAGATTGGCCACATTGCGCACGACAAACAATTCGCCCGGCATCGCGGAGAAAATCGTCTCTGGATCGCAGCGGCTGTCGCAGCACGACACCACCATCACGTCCGGGTTCTGGCCGAAATTCGCCAGTTCCTCATAGTGCGAGCGGTTGTTTTCAAAGTGGCGGAACTTGAAGCGCTGATAGCGGTCGGTGAGATGAGCAGGAAAATGCGTCATGGAAACCCTGATGAACTTAGGATGGAGAGAAAACCGGCGATCCCGCCTGATGCGGCACCTAAGCCTTGGTTTCAACCCCAGATCTCGCAGCATAACCCTTTCGCATCCCGCTCGGGGCTTGCGGGAAAGCGCCGCGCTTCGCCACGTACGATGCGGGCGGCCGTCCAGGAATTCACCGCCGCATCGAGGAGATCGTCGAGTCCGGCGTTTTTGCGTTTCATGGGAAACACAAACAGCGCCGGGTCGTAGCCTGCGCGTTCCAGCAAGCCACGTCGCAGCGCCAGCCCCGCCTGGCTCGGGCTCGACTTCACCTTTTTGGGCAGATCGAGCGCCTGCCAGCCGTTCAGGGCTGCGAACGCGACTTCTGGATGCACCTCTTTCACGCCCGCCTGGATTGCGGGTGTCATCAAGGCATCCACCTCGCGGATTTTAGGAAAAATATTGAACGCCTGCTTCGAGACCATTCGCGGCGGGTGTGAGTGGGCGGCCGCAATCGCGCACGCGCGGCGGTAGTCGTGTTCCATGACGGCAGCGCGTGCTGGAACCGAAAACACCGCCGACTTCCGGCCACCCAGCACCGTGCGCGCGTCCACATCGGCGATCCGGCCGCCAAGACCCGCCCGGTCCGGTAATCCAATCGGCACGTCGATTGCGATAATCACAGGGGCTGGTTCAAGCGCGAGCACGT
>JBBRKD010000076.1:0-6991 GCA_038218255.1 Hyphomicrobiales bacterium
TCCACAGGCACCAGATGACGACCAGCCGCGCCAGCGAGACCAAAGAACGCGCGGTGCGCGAGTTTTTGTTGTCGCTTTACGACGCCGCGTGGACAACAGCCCACCCGCGCACCTGCGTGCCACCGCACCTGCCCCCCGTGCCCGCCAACGGACGCATTTTGATCATCGGCGCAGGCAAAGCGTCTGCCGCGATGGCGCAGGCGACCGAACGGCACTACCTCGCGACCGGTCAGATGGAACGGGTGTCGGGCTTCGTCACAACCCGCCATGGGTTTAAGCTGCCAACCGACCACATCGAGATCATCGAGGCCGGGCATCCCGTTCCCGACGAAAACAGCATTTCGGGGGCCGCGCGCGCGCTCGAAGCTGCAAAAGGTGCTGGCCCCGACGACCTTGTCCTCGTGTTGTTGTCGGGCGGCGCGTCGGCCTTGTGGTCAGCCCCCGTCGACGGCGTGGCCTTTGAGGCCAAGCAGCGGCTGACAAAGCAGTTGCTGCGCTCAGGCGCACCGATCTCGGAGATGAATTGCGTGCGCAAGCACCTCTCCCGCATCAAGGGCGGCAAACTCGCGGCCGCCGTCTATCCGGCCCGCCTGCTCACGCTCGCGATTTCAGATGTTCCCGGCGACCATCCCGATGAGATCGGATCGGGTCCGACCGTCGGCGACCGATCGACGCTTTCAGACGCGCGCGCCGTGCTCGCCAAATGGAAGATCACGCCGGAACCTGCCATCGCAGCGGCACTCGCGGATGCCGCCAACGAAACCATCAAGCTCGGCGACAGCCGCCTCTCGGCCTCGGCCTACAAGATCGTCGCCGCGCCCAAGGCATCCATCGACGCGGCGCGCGTGATGGCCGAAAGTGCCGGTTACCGCGTGATTGCGCTCGGTGATAGCCTCGAAGGCGAAGCGCGCGATGTCGCCCGTTCTCACGCCGAGATGGCCCTTGCTCACAAAGCCAAAGGTGAAAAAGTCGCCATTCTGTCGGGCGGCGAATTGACGGTCACGGTTCGCGGCACGGGTGCTGGTGGCCCCAATCAAGAGTATTCGTTGAGCCTTGTGGACGCTCTGCATGGGACACCTGGCATCGCAGCGCTCGCTGGCGACACAGATGGCACCGACGGCGGTGGCGGTAGCGCAACTGACCCGGCGGGGGCCCTCGTCTTGCCGTCCACATTCGCCGCAGCCGCGGCCAAAAACCTCAATCCCGCCACCTTCCTTGCGAACAACGATTCCACGGCGTTCTTCCGGGAGCTCGACGGCCTCATCCAGTGCGGCCCAACCCAGACGAACGTCAACGACTTCCGCGTCATTCTCGTCGATCCGTGATGTGTGCTGGGTTTTGCCGACGCTTGGCGCCTGTCGAGGCCTGCGTCATCAGAAATACCCGGTTCGTCAGGAAGACCCGCTTCATCAGGAAGAATGGCCTTGCCCATCCGCCGCACCGTTTCGTTCGTGACCCTGCTGATCGCGAGCGGATCGTTTTCAACGCTGGCGCACGCCGAGCTGAAACTCTGCAACGCATCGACGAGCCGCATCGGGGTCTCCATTGGGTATCAAGACCCCAACGGCTGGGCGACGGAAGGCTGGTGGAACATCGCGTCACAAACGTGTGAGACCATTCTCAAAGGGAACGTGCCGAGCCGGTTTATCTACGTCCACGCGATCGACTATGACCGAGGCGGAGAGTGGACGGGCAAGAACTTCATGTGTACCGACGACAAATCATTTGCCGTGCGCGGTGTCCAGGACTGCCAAAAGCGCGGCTTCAAGCGGGCGGGCTTCTTCGAAGTCGACACGGGTGACGCCAAGGAATGGACGATACGACTGACCGATCCAGACGACCAAGGGGGCAAGGCCAAGTGAGACGAAACCGAAAAGTCAAGATTGTCGCAACGCTCGGCCCCGCCTCCTCCAGTCCCGAAATGCTCGACCGGCTCGTCCACACGGGCGTGGACGTGTTTCGCATTAACATGAGCCATTCCACGCATGAGCAGGCGCGCGCGTTGCACGCAGCCGTCCGCTTCTGTGAACACAAGAACCGGCATCCGATCGGCATTCTGTACGACCTTCAGGGGCCTAAGTTTCGGCTGGGCGAATTCACCGGCGGCCGCGTGTTCGTCAAGGAGGGGGACACCTTCGTGTTCGACCGGACCGAGACCTCAGGCTCCAGCGAGCGCGTGTTCTTGCCCCATCCCCAGATCTTCGATGCTGTCGAGCCCGGCCATGTCCTGCTTCTCGACGATGGAAAGATCCGCATGCGTGTCGTGGAGAACAAGGCAGGCCGGATGGCTGCTGACGTCATCGTCGGCGGCGCGCTCGCCTCACGCAAGGGCATCAGCCTACCAGACACCTTGCTGGCGGTTGGTCCGCTGACCGAGAAGGACGAGGCTGACCTTGCTTACGGACTGGAACTCGGCGTCGACTGGATCGCGCTGTCGTTCGTTCAACGCGGCAGCGACGTTGCGGACGTGCAAAAGCGCGTTGCTGGCCGATCAGCGATCATGTCGAAGATCGAAAAGCCCTCTGCGATCACCGACCTTGCCGCTGTGATTGCAGCGTCCGACGGCGTGATGGTCGCGCGCGGCGATCTCGGCGTCGAGATGCCGGTTGAAAAAGTGCCTGGGCTGCAGAAGCAGATGACGCGCATGAGCCGGGCTGCAGGCAAGCCCGTGGTGGTCGCAACCCAGATGCTGGAGAGTATGATTTCCTCGCCAGTCCCAACGCGGGCCGAGGTGTCCGACGTCGCAACCGCCGTGTTCGATGGCGCTGACGCGGTCATGCTTTCTGCTGAATCAGCCGTCGGTCAGTTCCCAACCGAAGCCATCGCCATGATGGATCGGATCGCGATCGAGGTCGAGTCAGATCCAAGCTACGATGCGATTGTTCATGCGACCAAAACCGACCCTGTCGCAACCGGTCCCGGGGCTATCGCTGCCGCCGCCCGCGCTGTGGGCCAAACCCTCGATCTCGCCGCGATCGTTTGCTATACGGCTACCGGCTCAACTGCCATGCGCGTCTCCCGCGAGCGCCCTGGCCTTCCGATTATCGGCCTGACGCCAGTTCCCGAGACTGCGCGCCGCATGGCATGTGTGTGGGGGATCCAGTCGTTTCTGACGAGCGATCCGCAGAACTTAACCGATATGGTGTCAAAAGCCTGCCGCATCGCCTTTGAAGAGGGATTTGCTAAGGCGGGCGACGGCATCCTGATCACGGCGGGCGTTCCGCTGGGCTCACCGGGCGCGACCAACTTGATCCGAATTGCAATCCTTGACGACAAGGGTGCGCCGGTGATGGGCTAGTGGTTTTCCGCCGTGCGCATCTGCAAGTTGGCAAGCGCGACGCCGAGGATGGTCACGGCGCCACCGACGATCATGCTTGGTAGCACCGGTTCGCCTAGAATCATGGCGGCCTCTGCCACGCCGAACACTGGCACCAAATTCGTGAACACCGCCGCTTGGCTTGCACCGATGGCCTTCACACCGTCATAGTACCAGGTGAAGGCGATAGCGGTTCCAAGCACGCCGAGAAACAGTAGGCTCGACGCCACATCGGGCCCTGGAAGCGAGACTGGAAGGCGCTCGCCTGAAAGCACAGTTGCGAGAAGCAGGAACGCGGTGCCCCACAGCGTCGCATACGCCGCAGCGTCCAGCGGGCTCACGGTTGCCATCACGACGCGGCCGATGAGGGTGTAGGCCGCCCACCCACAGACGGCCACAAACATCGCAAATTCGGCCGCGCCAAGACCACCGGTCGCCATGCTCGAGAGATCGCCACGCGAAACCACGATCGCAGCACCCACAAATCCGAGCGCCACACCCGTCGCCCGCGTCACCGTGAGCCGCTCTCCCAGAAACAAGATGCTCCCGAGCAAGGTCACGATGGGATTTAACGCAACGATCAGCGATGCGCGACCGGCAGGCAGCTCACGCAGTGCGGTGAAAAAACCGACGGTGTAGATCAGAATTCCGGTCGCCCCAAGCGCCATGGTCGCAAGACATTCGCCGCGCGTCAGGGGCCTGAGCCGCCTTTGCCGCAGCCAGACCAGACCCAAAATGGCCAGCGAAGCGACGCAATAACGGGCCGATGCGGCGGTCATTGGCTGGAGCTGCGCGGCGACGATGCGGCCGGCCGTGAATGTACCGCCCGAGATGGCGGCCACGAGAGCGAGTTTTGCATAAACCATCGTCGTCATAGATCAGCGCCCGGCGACCGCTTGCCGGCACCCATGGTCATGTCTTTTGGCCGTCCACGTCGCGGGACAGTTCTTTCACCGCATCCTGTGCGCCGCTGGCATTGGGATGCACCTCGATGAGGCGCTCGTACGCTTTAAGGGCGGCCTTCTTCTGCCCGGTTTCCCTGAGCACCTGCGCAAGGCCGTCAAGAGCGCGATAATGGTTGGGCTCGAGGGCAAGGCAGCGCCTGAGATCGCCCACCATCCGCTCGATGTCATTGCGCAGATAGTGCACGTAGGCGCGACGGTTCCAACCCTCCGCGTAGTCGGGCGCCAGATCGACTACGGCATCGAGGAAGCGCAACGCCTGGTCGAAGTTTTTGTCTAAGACCGCGCGGGTTGAGCGGTCCATGAGCACGCCGATTGTGTCACTACCCGCAAACAACCAGAGCCGCTCGATCGCTTGTGTGATCGGCTGCGCCTGCTTCTCGTCTTCGGCGGTTGCGAGATACGCGTAGAGGTTGACCAGCAATTTCTGCCGTTCGCCGGACGTGTTAGGTATCGGGAGAGCGGCCAGCGCTTGAGGCGTGCCAGGCGCGGCGGTCGGCGGCGCTTGTGGGCGAGACGGCGGCTGGCCTTGCGCGATCGCGCCACCTGCCGCCCAAAGCAGACCTATACCAAGCGCGAACGCTGACAGTGTTTTGACCATGTTAAAGGCGTACGGCGGCCAAAGGCCGCCGTCAAAGGGGTGCGCGGTTAAATTCCGGCAACGTCGCGTTACGCCCGTGGGGCCCTCAGCCTTGGCGTGCCTTAAAACGCTTCTGCGTCTTGTTGATGATGTAAAGTCGCCCCTTGCGGCGAACGACGCGATTGTCGCGGTGCCGGGCGCGAAGCGACTTCAAGGAATTGCGAACTTTCATGACGATGACCTGATCTTGTTGTGTTCCAGCGCCAGCCCGACGGCCGTCACTTAAAATGTTACCCGGCTTTGGTATCGGATGGTGGGCGGTATAGGGTTCGAACCTATGACCCCTACCATGTCAAGGTAGTGCTCTACCGCTGAGCTAACCGCCCCTAGCGCCATCCGATGCGTCGCTGGAAGCGGTCGCTATACCGGCATTGCACCGACCACGCAAGGCGCATTCTGACCGGCGCATTCGACCTCGAGCCTGCGACAGGCCGCGGCAGGGCCGCTGCACAACTCAGGCCGCCAACAGGCGATCAACTTCCTGGACCAGGTCCTTCAAGTGGAAGGGTTTTGACAGAACTTTTGCGTCTTTAGCATTGCCCATGTCCGCGTTGAGCGCCACGGCAGCAAATCCAGTGATGAACATGATTTTGAGTTCGGGATCGAGTTCGCTGGCCTTGCGGGCCAGTTCGATGCCGTCCATTTTCGGCATCACGATGTCGGTCAGCAGCAAGGCGAACGGCTATTGTTGAAGGCGCTCGTACGCCTCCAGGCCGTTGTCGAAGGAAATGACTTGATGACCTGCTTTTGCCAGCGCGCGCTCCAGGAAGCCGCGCATCGAATCATCGTCCTCCGCGAGTAGGATGCGAAACACGGGAAGACGTGACGGGTCGAGGGTCATGGCGGCCTTGAGAAGGTAAGAGTCGCGTGATGATGGCGCGCCTTGGCCAAATCGGCAACGGGCGCGCACAATCTCACTCTGCCGTGAGTTTGGTAAAGTTAAGGTGAAACGCCCTATCGCCTCTCAGGTCCACAGCAAATCAGGCTCAAATGCAAACTTTTCTCGCGCTGTCCTCGCTCTGTCCGTCGGTGAGGGGCGTGCGACATATGGACAGGACGGTCATCAAGAGGCACACTCATTGCTGGTAACGAAAGCTCGCCCCGAATGCCCTATCGCGAACGCGCATCGATCCTCGCGGAATTGGAACCGCCCTTCAGCGTATTACGTCCCGATGTGCAGACGGCACCGTTTGTGTGGTGTTCGCCCCATTCAGGGCGCGTGTATCCGAAGATATTTCTGGAGGATGTGAGACTTAGCCCGCTTGCGCTGCGCAAGTCTGAAGATTGCTATGTTGATGAACTGGTTGCGAGCGTGCCACGGCTCGGCGCACCTCTTCTGGCGGCGCACTTTCCGCGGGCCTATCTCGACGTCAACCGCGAACCGTTTGAACTGGACCCTGAGCTTTTCAAAGAGCCCCTGCCAGACTACGCCAACACCAAGTCCGCCCGCGTCGTGGGGGGCCTTGGCACGATTGCGCGGATCGTGGCCGATGGGGAAGAGATCTACGCCGCCCCGATGCGGCTTGAGGCGGCCTTCGAGCGAATCAACCAGCTCTACGTGCCGTTCCACGCGGCGCTCGCAGACCTGCTCGACCAGACGCAGCGGCGCTTTGGTTACGCCGTTCTGATCGATTGCCACTCGATGCCGTCTTCTCTCATGGCAAATTCCAGCGGCCCTCGACCCGATTTCGTCCTCGGCGACAGATTTGGTGCCGCCTGCCACTCGCAGCTCGGCAGCTTTGTGCGAGATACCCTGCGCGGGCTCGGCTACGAGGTGCACATGAACCGCCCGTATGCTGGCGGGTTCATCACAGAGCACTACGGCCGGCCGTCACGTGGCATCCACGCCCTGCAGATCGAAATCAACCGCGGACTCTATCTGGACGAAACGACACTGGAAAAAACAAAGGGCTTTACGAGCCTGCAACGCGACCTCTCGGTGCTGGCTTTGCGCCTGTTCCGGGATCTGCCGTACATGCTCCACGGTCGTGCGGCCGCAGAGTGAGCTGGTCAAAAAAAAGGCCATTCTTGCGAATGGCCCAAGTCTAGGGAGGCAACGCCCACGGAGGGCAG
>JBBRKD010000077.1:0-6915 GCA_038218255.1 Hyphomicrobiales bacterium
GATGTTGCGATTGCCAGCTGTCCGCTTCACTTCATCGAGCACGTCGCCGAGCGCCTTTTCGGCCTTGTCCCACAAGGTGTCAGACCCGACACGCTTTTCTGGCCGCGTCGAGAGCTTGATGACAATGTCGGTGAAGCCGAACTGCTCGTAGATCGAGAGCATGAGATCGTTGATGGCAAGGCATTCGGCCATGATCTGGTCTTCGGTAATGAAGACGTGGGCGTCATCCTGCGTGAAATGGCGCACGCGCAACAGGCCATGCAACGAGCCGGACGGCTCGTAGCGATGCACCTTGCCGAACTCTCCAATGCGCAAGGGGAGATCGCGATAACTCTTGAGGCCGTGCTTAAAAATCTGAACGTGGCCCGGGCAATTCATCGGCTTGCAACAGAAGGAACGGCCATCTTCCGTCTCGGTCACAAACATCTTGTCACCGTAGTTTTCCCAGTGACCAGACAGCTCCCAGAAATGCTTGTCCATGAAGTCGGGGGTGTTGACCTCGACGTAGCCTGCCGTCTGCATGCGGCGGCGCATATAGTTGATCAACGTCTGGAATAGCGTCCAACCCTTGGCGTGCCAGAACACGGAGCCTGGTGCCTCCTCCTGGAAATGGAACAAATCCATCTCGCGGCCGAGCTTCCGATGGTCGCGCTTTTCAGCCTCTTCGAGCTGCTTCAAGTGCGCGGCCAAATCGTCTTCACTCGCCCAGGCCGTGCCGTACACCCGTTGCAGTTGCGCTTTCGAACTGTCGCCGCGCCAGTAGGAGCCAGCAAACTTCGTCAGCTTGAAACCCTTGCCGATGGCACCCGTCGCCGTCATATGCGGGCCACGGCACAGATCAAGCCACGCGCCCTGCTTGTAAATCTTCACGTCCTGATCAGCCGAAATGGCGTCCACCAGCTCGACCTTGAAGGTCTCCCCTTTGGCGGCGAAATGGTCCTTGGCCGCGTCGCGGGACCAGACTTCTTTGGTGAACGGCGCATTCTTGCCGATAATGGCAGCCATGGCCTTTTCGATCCTGGCCAAGTCTTCGGGCAGGAATGGCTCGGCTTTGGCGAAGTCGTAGTAAAAGCCGTTCTCGATGACAGGACCAATGGTCGCCTGAGTGCCCGGCCACAACTGCTGGACAGCTTCAGCCATGACATGGGCCGCGTCATGCCGGATCAATTCGAGCGCTTCGGGGTCGGTGCGCTGGACGAATTTGATGGAGCTATCCGCCATGATGGGGTCGGCAAGGTCAGCGAGCGCGCCGTTAAGCACCATGGCGACCGTGCGCTTGGCGAGCGACGGCGAGATCGATTTGGCGACCTCCAGGCCCGTAGAACCTGCCTTTACCGGCCGTTTTGCGCCGTCGGGCATGGTCAAAACGATGTCGTGGGCGGGGTCCGCCATGGTCTCGTCTCCTCTCACTCTCTGCCTACCACGCAGGTAAGATATCGCGCGCCGCTTGTGCCGTTGGCAGAGGGCGAGTGTCAAGACGGCCGCAACCTTGGCGATCACGCGGCGCGCGCCCCCAGGGCTGAACACAACTTGCAAACCTTTTGATGCCTAGACTTATCGGGTTGCCGTTGCATCCGCGCGGTTTTTGTCGATCAAGGTTTGCCCCTCCATGACAGCCCCCCAGCTGACGATTACGCGATCGATGCAGATGGTCCACGGCAAGCTGCGCCCGATCATTGGCGTTCGCGCGGTCATCGCGCCTGACGATCAGGCGACACTGCTGGAGCACTTCGCAGCCGAGACGCTGTTCAAGCGCACCGCATATGCCAACGGGTTCAGCGATGGCGGATTGCAGCCAAGCCCGGCACTTTCGCGCATGCTGGCAAACTTCGTGCGCAATGACGCCTGTCCCGAAATCACCGTCAAGACACTGGTCGCTGGCCAAAAATACGAAGGCTCCGGCCTGTGGGACCTGATGTGCTTTGCCTTCATCGCCAAGCGGTCGTTCGACGGGCTTGTGGAGCTCGCAGCAGCCGCGCGCGGGTTTAAGGCCCCAGAGGCCTACGACGGCTTTGATGTGGAGGCACCAACTCAGGCTCTTGCTCCAGCCGACGTGTTGGCCTTCGTCGCCGATACGGCCCGAGAGCTAGAGATGACGGCCAGTCCAACGGCCGTAGCGATAGGCGGCGTAGAGCGGGTAGCGGACGCGGCCTAGGTCGGGAACGGGGTCGTAGCCGTGCGTGCCCCACGGCTGACAGCGCGCGAGACGGGAGACCGTCAGCCAGAGCCCCTTCCAAGGGCCGTTCGTGTCGATCGCCGCGAGCGCATAGTCCGAACAGGTCGGTAGATGGCGGCACGGCCAGCCGAGCCAAGGTCGCAACGTCCACCGGTAGAGGTGGATCGGAGCCTTAAGGACGGTCGCGCCAATCGCTGACAACACGGGTGCGACCTTCAATTCAGCCGTGGGTCGATGGCGGCCAGTTCAGCCTTCATCTGGGCTAACACCTCACGCTGGGTCTGCAAAACCTCGCGAATTTCCTCGGCCCGCTCATCGAGTTCTTCGATTCTGGCCTCCAACGCTGCGACCCGCCCCAACAGCTGTTCCTTCCGGGTCCGGATATCCGTCATGGGCGTCGGTCCTGTTGCTGCACTCACGCTGCGGCTTTGGTTTCAATCTCGGCGAGCGCCTTTTCGACCGCGTCGAAGACGATCATCACTGCATCGTGTCGATGCTTGTAGTCGCGGACGGGTTCCAGCACCCGAAAATCAGCCCATTTGCCCTCGGGCGGCGTCCCGTTTTCTTTCAACATGGCGCGGACGCGGTTTCCGACGGCCCGCAGTTCGGCGGGTGTCGTGCCAATGATTTCGCGCGCGAGAACGGCGGCCGCAGCCTGTCCGAGCAGGCAAGCCTTGACGGTTTGGCCATAGTCTACGACCCGCCCGTCGCGGACGTTGAGATCGATCGCAATCTCAGATCCGCACAGCCGCGACCGCGCCGACGCCGACGCGTCGGGGCCAACAAGCCGGGTCGTTCGCGAAATGTTGGCCGCAAGATCAAGGATTTTCGCGTTGTAGATGTCGTCGAGGTCGCTCATGACGCGCCCTTTGCGATTTGTGTGGTTGCACCTATCTCATATCACCGGGCCGAAGATCAAACCGCAAGCACAACGTTCAGGCCGTTTTGCAGCACGGCCCCATGCCGCCGACAATCACCGGGCTTAGACGGCGCCCGATCATAACGCGTTAGAGTGCTTCTCAGAAAAGTGTGAATCGGTTTTCCGATAAGAAGCACGACAAAACAGTAGGTTAGAGTCTTTCCGCGAGTCTATCTTAAGCGGAAAGTCTCTTATCCGCGCTGGTCGCGCCACGCCCAATCGGCGTAGAAGCAAACATTGGACTGGACCCTGCCGATCAAGGACCCTGCTCGTCATGAAACCCTCGCGTCTGCTTGTTGCCGATATGGTCCCCGCACGCCCCTCGCGGGAAGCCGCCGAAGCCGCCGTGCGCACGCTGCTAGCCTGGGCTGGCGATGATCCCAACCGCGACGGGTTGAAGGAAACGCCCAAACGCGTCGTCGATGCCTACGGCGAATACTTCTCAGGCTACCGGGGCGATCCCGCAGCCGAACTGGCAACAACCTTCGCCGATGAGGCCGGCTACCGCGACATGGTGCTTCTGCGCGATATCCCCGTGGCAAGCCACTGCGAGCATCATGTCGCGCCCTTTGTTGGCGTCGCGCATGTCGCCTATATTCCGACCGGGCGCGTCGTTGGTCTCTCCAAAATCGCCAAGGTCGTCGACATCTTTTGTCGGCGGCTCCAGACCCAGGAACACTTGACGTCCATGATCGCCCAGACACTGGAAGCTGAACTTCAACCCGCTGGCGTCGCCGTCATGATCGCAGCCGAGCACCAGTGCATGGCCATGCGGGGGCTGCGCACCCGTGGCGTCTCAACGCTCACCTTCCGCTACACGGGCACGTTCCTGACGCAACCAACGCTCCAGGACAGGTTCGTTGCGCTGGCTCAGGCCGCAAGGTGATCCCTATGACGACAGCAACCCCTGTAGCCCCTATCTTTGCCGAACGCGGCTCGACCCACGACGTCGAGACCGGCCATGCGTTCCAGCCCAAGTTCTCAGCCGACGGCTTGATCCCAGCCATCGTGACAGACGCCGACGACGGCACGGTGCTCATGTTCGCGTGGATGAACGCAGGCGCGCTCGCCAAGACCATCGAAACACGCACTGCATTTTTCTACAGCCGGTCGCGGGGCACGCTGTGGCAGAAGGGCGAAGACAGCGGGAATGTGCTCACGGTCGTCGAGATGCGCACCGACTGCGATCAGGACGTGGTCGCGCTGAAGGTTCGCGTCGCGGGCGCGGGCGTCGCCTGCCACACAGGCGCGCGGTCCTGTTTTTATCGCGCCATTCCCCTCGGCGGGCCTGTAGGCCCGACCCTCGAACTCAGCAAAACATGACACGCGGCACGTTCAATAAGTCGTGACACGCTGCGCGTTCAACCGGTCGTGAGATAACTCCGCATGGCGGTCACTTCGAGCTCCATGTCGGCCAAGTGATATTTCACGACATCCCCGATCGAGATAAGCCCGACAAGCTGACCATCCTCGACCACGGGAACATGGCGGAAGCGGCCGGTGGTCATGATCTCCATCAGATCATCGAGCGTGCTGCCCTCCCGGCACGTCACGACGTTACGCGTCATGGCATCGCCAGCCGTCATCGCCAGCGATGAGGGGCCGTTGCTTGCGATCACGCGGACGAGGTCGCGCTCAGAGATGATGCCGGCAACCCGCCCGCTGTCACCGACGAGGACGATGGCCCCGATCTTCTTCACCGCCAGCGTTTCGGCGATCTGCGAGAGTGGGGTTTCGGGTCGCGCGGTTGTGACAATGCGGCCCTTCGTTTTCAAAATTGTCGCGACATTCATGGCTCGCGTCTCCGCTTGGCAGCTACGGCGACCCAAAGAGTGCGACATTTCGCGCAACGATGCAAGATAGCGCGTCTCGCGCGTGCGTCTCACGCTGTGGACGTGGGACCCGCATCGTCCTCAGGGACGATCAGGGAGTTGGCGACAATCGCACCAGGGTCGAACAGGCCGAGCGTCACGAAACCGGCCATGTAGCCGCCAATATGGGCTTCCCATGCGATCGTGCCCGCGTCGGCCGGTGTTGCGAGCCCGATCGCCGCCAAGGCGTTAATCCCAACCCACACCAACGTGGCTGACTGCAGTCGTCGGTCGGTCAGCGCGCCCGTGAGCGGCATCAGCCGGATGACTTGCGGCGCACGGCGGATCACTTCGCCCGCAAGGCCTGCGGGGGCCTGGTCGATCACGCTGAACATCAAGCGCAACGCCGCAGCCATCAGGCCAGCGATCGCTCCCGACGCGCCAATCATCGGCGCCCGCTCACCCCAATTCAAAACGCAGAACAAGAGCGCACCCGCAAGCCCGCTGACGAGCGTGAGCCCGAAAAAGCGCGTCCCTCCCAGACGGCGGGCCATAACGCCACCAAAAGCCAACAGCGACGCGACATTTAGCACGAGGTGCATTGTGTCACCGTGAACCGCCATATGTGTCAGCGGCGACGTCCACGCTGCAAGCTCGCCGCCGGGCCACGCGAGTGGGTGCGCGGTGTAGCGATCCGGGATGAGGGCCAGCGCCAGCACCCACAAGCTGTCGGCTTCGGGGCTGAGAAACGACCGGCCGACGTGCAGCGCAATGAACAGCCCAGCCAACGCCACCACGCTTAGCGACACATTAAACATCGGCTCGGGACGGGTTGCTTCAGCCACTTGAAGAAGACCTTTTGGAGTGCAGCGCGATTTCGCTCGGTCGTTTTCCGGCCCACCGTCCTGCGGCGCGCCCCGCCCCGGCGTGTGTGGCACAGTTTCTGCTTCAGTGCATCCAGACCCAGACTTAGGGCCTCAGGCCGTCACGGCAGCCGGACAACCGCGACGCATTGCGCGCCAGAAGTGGCGCTCACATCGAAACACCAGGCAGACATGAACCACAAAACCAACCACGCACTGTTTGCCTACTGGGACGGCGTCCGCGGCGCGCGTCTGGCGCCCCGACGCTTTGAGATCGAACCCTCCCAAATTGTCGCGATCCTGCCCTATACCTTCATTCTGGAGCGGATTGACAGCGAGACCTTCCGCTATCGATTGGCGGGCACGGCCCTGTGCGAAGCGTTCGGCCAGGAATACCGCGACACGAATTTTCTTGCGGGTTGGGCACCTGACGAGGCCGGCACGATCGAGAGACTGCTCGCCGTCATCACCCAGCACGGTGCCGTTGGCATTCTCGCAATCGAAGCTTCAGCGTCCGGACGCCCCCCTGTGGCCTTCGAAGTCCTGATCCTGCCCCTCCAGCATACCCACGACACGATCGACCGTATTCTCGGTGCGATCTGCCCGATCGATGCCCCCGACTGGCTGGGTGCAGAGCCTCTCACCACCCGCCGCCTCGTGACGTCCGACATCCATTGGCCAGCCGGTGCGCCGCCGGTCATCCACGATACCCTGCCGCGTCAGGTTCCGTTTCTGCCCCACGTGCGCAAGGCCCGCATCGTCCGCTCCGACCGGCGTCAGTTCCGCGTCTATGATGGCGGTTTGACGAAGCCGGTCGATCCCTGACGCGGGCGGCCACTCTGCGTGCCGCTCACTGCTGGGCCGACGTAAAACGACGCGCAGCTTAGGCAAACTTTAATCCCCAACAGCCATTGTGGACGATGAGCGGGACAGCACGGCCAAAGGCTGCCGGAGCCCCCATAGCGTTGGCCACGACCGTGCGGGATTGCCCCATGTCACTCCAGTCCACTCCCCGTGCGGCCCCTGAGTTCGTGGTCGCGACCGATATCATCTCGGCGGAAAACGATAGCCGAATTCACCGTCGCTTCGGCTTGGCACTGGCCGGTCGCTTCATGCGGGCCACGAAGGACGAGTATCCCTGCGAGG
>JBBRKD010000078.1:0-6899 GCA_038218255.1 Hyphomicrobiales bacterium
CGGCCTTGGTCAAGGCGACTGCCACGAGCCACGACAACGCTTGGTATTTGGGCGCCCAGAACATGCTGGCGAGCGAAAAAATGAGGGACAACACCGGCATGGTGATGGCCGCGCGCAGCTCGTTGCGGGCAAACTGCGACAGAAGTTCGTGTTCAAAGGCTGGTTCGAGTTCGCTGCCCGATTGGAGCCGACCCCGCACGGCTTTGATCTCCGGGCTCGCCTGGGGCGCACGGGGGCGCGGGGGCGAACGGGGCGGTATCACAACGCGGGAGGCGTAATTGTCCATGCCGGTCGGAGCTCGCGGTGGGGTCGGTCGGGGGGAGTGATCAGAGGGGGGCGATCAGGGGTGCATCGACTGTCGTTTGTAAGTGTCAAGAATTCGTTTAAGAAATGCTAAATGTAAAGGGAAAACAAATGTTTAATCCCCGTCAGCGCAGGTTTGCTGGGAGGATGTTTGGGAGAATAAGTGTCGTTGCGCTGCTTGCGCTGTTGGCTGCAATCCTCAAGATCGCGACGATGCAACATTGGCTGTAAAGTCCGGGAAAATGCCGCAAACAGTGAGGCACCATGAAGCTGATCGAAACCAAAACCGCCCCCAATCCAAGGCGCGTGCGCATTTTTCTCCACGAGAAGGGGGTTGTGATCCCGACGCAACAGGTCGAACTCTCACAGTTGCGCACGCCCGAGTTCAGCGCGATGAATGGCGAACAGCGGGTGCCGATCCTGGTGCTGGACGATGGCACGGTGATAGCCGAGACGGTTGCGATCTGCCGGTATATCGAGGAACTGCAGCCTGAGCCGCCGCTCATGGGGCGGGGGCCGGCCGGCCGGGCGATGTCTGAGATGTGGCAGCGGCGGATTGAACTTGGCGTCTTTGCGCAGGTGGCGCACGCGTTCCGCCATCTCCATCCCTCGATGGTGGCGCTCGAAGCCCCACAGGTGGCCGACTGGGGACAGGCGAACAAAACAAAGGCGCAGGACGGCCTTGTGCGCCTGGATCAGCATTTGGCGGGGCATCGGTTTTTATGCGGTGACGCCTATTCGATCGCCGACATCACGTTGCTGGTCGCGATGGACTTCATGCGGCCAGCGCGCATCGCGCGGCCAGACGGGCTCGCGCATCTCGCCCGGTGGTACGACGAGGTTTCGACGCGGCCGAGTGCTGGCGCGTGACTGACGTTGGCGTGACTGACGTTCCGGCTGTGCAACTGGCGAAGCTGATGGAACGCATCAGGCTTTGCCGGGTGTGCGTCGACAGCCCGAGCGGTGCCCCGCTGCCGCATGCACCGAGGCCGGTTGTGAGAGCTGAGGTTTCAGCAAAAATTGCGATTTGCGGACAGGCGCCGGGGACCCGCGTGCATCGTAGCGGCATTCCGTTCACCGATCCGTCGGGCGATCGGCTGCGGGCGTGGATGGG
Source organism: Hyphomicrobiales bacterium (assembly GCA_038218255.1). GTDB lineage: Bacteria > Pseudomonadota > Alphaproteobacteria > Rhizobiales > Hyphomicrobiaceae > JANXVY01. The sequence continues at coordinate 1,418 of JBBRKD010000078.1, forward strand.
CGTCGATGCCGCGACGTTCTATGACGCGCGCCGCATCGCCATCGTACCGATGGGGTTCTGTTTTCCGGGGCTCGATGCGAAGGGCTCGGACCGGCCGCCGCGCAAGGAATGTGCGCCGTTGTGGCGCGACCAAGTGTTTGCCGCGCTCCCCGATCTTGAACTGGTGCTGGCGGTTGGACGGTATGCGATCGGCTGGCATCTGCCGGAACGGCGCAGGCAGACGCTCGGCCAGACGGTCAGGGACTGGCGCTGCGTGCTCGGCGAGGCGCGTATGGGGCCAATGGTTCTGCCGCTTCCGCACCCCTCGTGGCGCAACAGTGCGTGGCTTCAAGCCAACGGGTGGTTTGAGGACGACTTGCTGCCGGTACTTCGGAATAGGGTTGCTGCGCTGTTGTGATCGACGGGCGGTTGGCGCAAACTGAAACTCAGGAACGGCGGTTTGGCGCAAGCTGGTTTCAATGGAGAGGCCCCGATGCTCGACGAGATGGACATCAAGATTTTGCGGCTGCTGCAAGAAGACTGCACGCGACCGGTCGCCGATATGGGCCGCGATGTGGGGCTTTCGACGACGCCATGCTGGCGGCGCATTCAGAAACTGGAAGAGGCTGGCGTCATTACGCGCCGCGTCGCGCTGCTCGATGCTGCGCTGGTGAATGTGGGTGTGACGGCCTTTGTGCAGATCAAGACCGATCAGCACAATCTCGAATGGCTCGAACGGTTCCGGTCGGCCGTGCAAGACTTGCCCGAGGTCGTCGAAGCCTACCGGATGTCGGGGGACATCGACTACATGCTGCGTGTGGTGGTGCCCGATATCGCAGCCTACGATGCGTTCTACAAGCGGCTCATCGGGAAGCTAGAGATCGCGAAGGTGTCGTCTGCGTTTGCGATGGAGCAGATGAAGTACACAACCGCGCTACCGCTGCAGTATGCGACGTGAGGGGGAGGGCGCAGATCGGGTCAGATGTGATTTGCACGGACGAGTGGCGTGGGGTTGAATAGCCCGTGATGGTTGCGTCGGTTTGGGGGCTGGTTGTGCGTGTCGTGCTCGCGGGGGTGATGGTCGCGGTTGGTGTTGCTGTGAGCGGATGCGTTCAGACATCGCGGGTGGACGAGGGCGTGACGGCGGCCAAGCTCGCCAGTGCGCAAAAGGCTGTCGCCGTCATCCGGCTTGGATCGGCGAGCCCCGCGTGCCTTAACGTGCAGGTGTTGCTGGGGACGCGCGCAGGGGACGGCTATCGGCGCGGACAGGTGGTGACGGTCGCGCTCGTGCGGTCGTTGAGCGAAAGCCAGGTTGCGGAAGTGGAACTCGATCCCGGCGAGCATCACATTATCGGGTATAAATGTATCGCCGAGGGCAATGCGACGGCGGTTGCGGATACGGCATTGGGTGGGCTGTTCCGGACGAGTTATGCGCGGTTCACGCTGAAGGCTGGCGAAATCGTCAACGTCGGGTATTTTCATTTCGGCGCGTCGCGGGAGGGTCGGTCGGTGTTTGGGCGGCCGGTGCGCACGGACGTCGAGATCACGGAGTGGCCGCTCGCCGAAATTGAACGCTTCAAGCAGAAGCGCCCGACCGTCTATGCGCAGATGGTCACGCGATTGATGACGCTGGGTGAGCCGGAGCCGACCGGTGCGCAGGCAGCTGACACATGTGCGACGTGGGCGAAGCTCAAGGCCGAGCAGAAGGTGCAGGATGTGCCGCCCGAATGCGGGGGTGCGCTGCCAAAGAGCCAACGCACGCGCGGCGGGACGTGAGCACAGACCGGTTGGGCGTCGCAAGCTGGGTTCAAGCCGTCCTTGACAGGCGAGCCCTGCGTGGGTCACGCCATCAGGACTTGGCGACCCCGTGAGAGACCCGCATGCCCGTTCCGGCTAAAAAACCCATCGACTGCGCAGACATGAGCGACGTGCGGGCGGCCATCGACCGGATCGACGATGACCTCGTGGCGCTGATTGCCGCGCGGTTTGAATATGTCGACCGGGCGTGGCAATTGAAACGGGCGGCTGGGACAGAGGGCGCGGTTGTGCCGTGGCGCATCCAGCAGGTGATCGACCGCGTGCGCGCGCAGGCCACGTCGCATGGGCTGCCGCCGGACATGGTCGATCTGGTTGGCGCACAGTGGCGCAACATGATCGGCTGGTTCGTGCAGTATGAAGAAGAAAAGCTCAGGGCTGCGATGGAAGACGGCGGGCTGGACAGCGGCGGCGCGCCCGATCTGCAAGACCCCAAAGGATAAGGTGAGGGATAGACCGAGTTTATGGCGATACAACCTGATTTTCAGCCCAACGTCGATCTGGCAACGGTGGCTGCCATTGCGGCGTTAAACCCGGTGGTCATTGGGCTCGGGCTGTGGCTGGGGCGCCAGTGCGACCAGCCGCAAAAGCTCGTGATCGCGGGCTTTGGTGCTGGGCTGGCGGGGATGGTTCTGATCTGGCTCGCGGCGACGCTGAGGCTGCCGTTTATCTACGAGCCGGGGCGGGCGGCGGCGGGGATTTTCGTCGCGCAAGGGCTGTTTGGGATCGTGTGGGCAGCGATCGGATATCGGTTTCTCAGGCGGGCGTGATCACGGAGCCAGGAAGAGCGGGGCCGCAGACGACGCGCTGATGGCAAAGAACAGCGGCCACGCAACGTGACGCCCACGGCTCAACGTCAGCGAGAACACCCCACTGATCGCAAACAGGATCGAGATCGTCGCAACGATCGTGCGAGCTGGCGCTGCGAGTGGCGACAGAGCAAGAATGACCAAGATGGCTGCGATCCCCCACAAAATCAGCGTCGTGAAATGCCATGCACCGCGCAAGACGTGTCGGGCGTAAGCGCTCGATGCGAGCAGGCTGTGGCGGTGACCCGGTGCGAGCAAGGGTGTGATCAGGCGTCGCTCTCCCAGCCAGGAATGAACGATACCAACGATGATCGTGAGGGCGGCGGCGAACATAAGTGGGGTGCTGGACATGGCAGGCTCCATCCATACGGGGGCGTATGTTGGAGACTAGTCCCCGGCGGTTGATGCGGTCAATACGGTTGCGTATGGTTGGGGCATGACAGATCGTCTCGGGCAGCAAGACTGGGTTGTGGCGGGGTTGCGGGCGCTCGCAGCCGATGGGGTGGAGGGCGTGCGAGTCGAACGGCTGGCGGCGACCCTGCGCGTGACGAAGGGCAGTTTTTATTGGCATTTTTCCGACCGTGGCGCGCTGCTTGCGGCCATGCTTGAAGCGTGGAAGGTGCGGGCAACGGGGGACGTGATCAGCCAAGTCGACGCTGGCGGCGGCGATGCACAGGCGCGGCTTCATCGACTGCTTGGAATTGTGTTTGCCACCGACGGGCGTCTGGAACAGCAGATCCGCGCGTGGGCTGCCCATGATGCGATGGCGCGGGCCGCGCAAGATGGGAGCGACCGGTTGCGGACGGCGTACGTGGTCGCGTTGTTTGGCGAACTTGGCTTTGAGCGGGCCGAGGCTCAGGCGCGGGCGCAATTTGCATATCAGGCGTTGATCGGTCACTACGCCATGGGGGGGCTGGGACGCGGGTCGGCGAGGGCGAAGCGTCAGTTGGACCTTGTGTTTGCGATGCTGGTCAGGCGGGCGTGATGACGCCGACGATGGCGGCGGTGAGGAGGGTGGCGAGGACGCCCGCCAGAAGCGCCCGGCCTGCGAGGTTTGAGATTTCGGAGCGGCGTTCCGGCACCATGGCCGAGAGGCCGCCGACGAGAATGCCGAGGCTGCCAAGATTGGCAAAGCCGCACAGCGCATAGGTCATGAGGGTGCGCGATCGCGGGGACAGGGCCTCGGGCGGCAGGCGCGCCATGTCGAGGTAGGCGATCAGCTCGTTCAGGACGATTTTTTGGCCGATGAGCGAGCCCGCGATGGGCGCTTCGGCGACCGGAATTCCGATCAGGAGCGCAAACGGCATGGCGATGATGCCGAGCAATTTCTGGAACGTGAGATCGAGGCCAAAGGGACGGGTGAGCGCACCAAGCGCGCCGTTGGCAAGCGCCACGAGGCCGACCATCACGATGATCATGGCGACGACGTAGGCCAGCAGCTTCAAGCCATCGGCGGTGCCGATTGCAATGGCTTCCATGGTGCTGGACGTGTTGCTGGCGACGATGGCCGTATCCGGCGCTGTTGGGGGCGCAGCGTCGGTCGCTGTGTCAGGCGTTGCGTAGCCGGTGGGGACCATGAGGCGGGCGAGCGTCAAAGCACCAGCGACGTTCATCAGGGACGCCGTGAGCACGTGGCCTGCAGCACCGGGAACGGTGGGTTCCAAGATTGCCGCGTAGAGCGCAAAGACGGTGCCTGCGACGGTTGCCATGCCGACGGTCATGAGGGCGAACAACTCGCCGCGACCGAGTTTGGCGAGATAGGGCTGGATAAGAAGTGGGGCTTCGATCATGCCGACGAAGACTTTGGCGGCGGCCGCGATGCCGAGCGGACCACTGACGCCGAGCGTTCTGGTGAGGACACTCGCGATGCCCCGGACGGCGAGCGGGAGGAGGCCCCAATGGTAGAACAGGCGGGACAGAACGCTCATCATCAAGATCAGCGGGAGGGCTGAAAACGCGAGCAAAAAGGCATTGCGTGGTTCAGTCACAGCAAAGGGTGTGGGGCCGCCGGCGAGATAGCCGAACACGAAGCGGACGCCGACAAGGGTTGCCTCCTGCACGGCACCGATGGCGCTGCCGACCGCTTGAAAGATGACCTGGGCGGGCGGAAAGCCCAACAACACGATGGCGACGACGGCCTGGGCCGCGAGGCCTGCGAGCGCAACTCGTGCTGCCCGGCTGGGAGGCAGCGCGGAGCGGTTTTCACACAAAGCCCATGCGAGAAGCGGGAGGAGAACGACGCCCGACAGCGCCTGCAGTTGCAGCATCATCACCCTCCCCCGGGGCCTTTCGCGACGGCGTTAGAGTCCTTCCGCTTTAGGTAGAACCGCGGAAGGTCTCTCACTCTTTGTTTTGTCGTGCTTCTTGTCGGGAACCCGCCTCACACTTTGCCCAGACGCACTCTAGTTTATGGTCGTCGAGGTGCGGGCGGGGCAGGCGGAGACCTTGATGTCAGCCTTTGCCGCAAATCCCTGGATGCCCTTGTTGGTCGTCACCGCGCACCAATTGCCACCGACCGTGCAGAAGCGCCGCCGCTTGACGAGCGTTTCGTTCTTGATGGCCGTTGCTATGACGTCTGCATTTGCCGACGATCCAGCGCGAATGTTGGCCTGGGCGCTGCTCACCTTGAAGCAACCATAGGCTGGGCGGGTCGAAACGGTTTGAGCTGTAGCAGGCGTCAAGGTGACGGCGGTCGCTGCAGCGCAAAGCGCCAGTGCCATGAGACGGGGGTTGATCAACATGTATCCATCCTTGGGGATTGTGCGGGTGAAAAACGAATTCGGCCGTCGCGTGGCGCGCAAGAGCCGCCGACGCCCGGTCCTGATATAGGTGATCTTGAGCCAGCATTCGAGTCGGGGCTGTAGGTGCTATGTCGACGG